>JBBRIO010000133.1:0-10440 GCA_038220855.1 Bryobacterales bacterium
CTCCGGCCTCGGCATAAGCGAGCAGGTCGGCCACCAAAGCCTTCATCTGCATCGCACCTTTGGTCATCATTTCCAGGCAGAAGGCGGCCTCGCCGTCCAGCTTCGTCCGGTCGCCGAGCATCACCAGATCCGCATAACAGGTGATCATGCGCAAAGGCTCCTGAAGGTCGTGGCTGGCGGCGAAGGTGAATTGCTTCAGGTCGTCATTGGCCCGCCGTAGCATCTCCTCTACGTGCTTCTCCTCGTGAATGTCGGTGCTCGAACCAAGCCACATCGAGATGTTACCCTCCGCGTCGAACATGGCTTCGGCCCGGGTCAGATGCCAATGGTACTCGCCGTCGGCGCGGCGGAAGCGATGCACATTGTGGTAGGGAGCGCCGGTGGCGAGGGCTTGCGACCAAAGCCGAATCGTCCCCTCGAGATCTTCGGGGTGGAGGAAACCCTTCCACCCCCAGCCTTCAATTTCTTCGAAGGCAAGGCCGGTAAAATTCATCCATTGTTTATTGAAATAGTCCACTTCCCCGATCGAGGTGGTGGTGAGGATCTTCTGGGGCATCGATTCGGCCATGAAGCGGAATCGCTCGGACACGCGGCGAATCTCTTCCTGGGCACGTTTGCGTTCGGTAATGTCGTCGAAGGCAGTGACCACGCCCACCACCTGCCCGTCGGCGTCCTTCAGCGGAGCAAAATTCATGATGACGGGGAGCCGGGAGGCGTCCGGCCGTTCGAGCAGGGCCTCGACATTTCGTTCCGCGATTCCAGTGCACAATACCCTCGCTTGGGGAGTTTGCTCCGGCCACGGCGTTCCGTCGGGAAGAAACAGGTGCCGGGAAGCGCAGTCTTTTTCGAGACCGCCTTGTGGCGCGCGGCCCCAAAGTTCAACCGCGCGAGGGTTATAACTCTGCAACGTGGCGTCTTCGTCACAAACAAAAGCCGCTACCGGCAAGGCTTCGAACAGGGCGTGATACCGGTTTTCACTTTCGGCCAAGGCCCGGTAGGCCAGCTCACGGCGGGCAATTTCACTTTCCAACTGTTCGTTTAAAGCCTCAGCCTCTTCGACAAGTTCATTCTGGCGGAGGGAACCGATCATCAAGGCCTGATTCATCGCCGTGGATTGCTCATGAAACCGGGCCGTCTCAGTTACCTGAATCATCACCGCCAGCACCTGCCCGGCGGGAGAGGCGACGGGCCACATCGCGTAAGACCAGAACAAGGGGTGCGCGGAGGGATGCTCCTGCCCGGTGTGGATTTCCGCCTGCCCCGTCTCCCGCACGCGGCGCAGCAGCGACAGGCTGGCTTCGCCGCCGGGAATGGCGGCGGAGAATAAGGTCCCGGTTAGCATTATATTACTTTGTCCGAGCAGCAGACAGAAGGCCTCGTTGGCATAGCAGATGACAAAGGTGGAAGCGTCGACGGCAGCCATCGGGAACGGGGACGCGCCGGCAATGGTCTGGCAGCGGGGCCCCAGGTCAGTGGAGGAATTCAAGCTGTGACTAACCTGCGGAGCCATCCGAACCTCTTTGTAAAAACATGTTACTTGGTTCCCGCGCGCGGGGGAATCCCGGTAATCAGGCCATTGTAATTCTCTAGCCGCTGGCCCAACACAAAGCCTCGGCTGGTGATTTCGTATTCTCGAATATCCTTACTGTGGTTCCCGCCGCGCTTTTTCACCACCATCACAATCTTGCGCAATTGGCCCTCAATTTCCACGTACCGCAGCCGGAGAATATCGTCGGTAAGGAACGAAATCGAGTACGTGCTGAAGAGTAATTCCGTGAAGCTCTCTTCCATTTCCACAGTGCTCAAAATGGTGATTCCCAGTGCCGTCAGCGAGTAAATCATCCGGTAGAGCGATTCGCGGAAATCGGCGCGGAAGCCCGGAGATAGCGCCATCTCAAATCCGGCCAGCGAGTCGATCACCAGCCGTTTGGCGCCCGTCGTTTTGATCGCGTCGAAGATGGCCTGCATGGTCTCGTCCACCGAGAGGTCCAGGGGACGCAAATAGATCACTTGCAGGTTTCCGCGCTCCACGGGGGTCCTCAGGTCGAGCCCAAAGGAGGTGGCGCGCTCGACATACTCTTCGGGACGTTCTTCGAACACCGCGATGATCCCCGGCTCACCCAGGCGTAAACCGGCCTCAATAAAATGGGTAGCCAGCAGGGATTTTCCGGTACCGGAAGAGCCGGCAATCAGCAGGCTGTCGCCTTCCGGAATGCCCCCGCCCATCATCGCATCCAACTCCGGTACACCCGTGGAAAGCACCTTGGTGCTGCGAACGTTTCTGGAATTGTGCTCGGACAGGCCTAGGGTGCGGGAGAAGGCTTGCAGACCGCTATCGGTAATGCGGAAGGTATGCATGCCGGGCACGGAGCCCTGTCCGCGCAGCTTCAGGATTTGGATTTTGCGGACCACAGAATTACGCTCTACGGCCTGATAAAGCCAGAAGAGGCCGTCGGCGACCGTGAAAACAGGATTGTCGCGAACTTCTGACTCGGCATACTCGCCGATCAGAAACGTGGTGGCCTGCCAACTGGTCAACAGCAGACCCAGGTTCTGCACGAAAACCTGCATCTCCATTTCCTTCTGGTCTGCGTGCCGCACCACCGTGCGGAAGGAGTCCACCACGACGATCCCCGGGTTGGTGGCTTCCACTTCCCGCGTGATTTCTTCGAGAATTCCCTTCAGCCCCCGCTCCACCAGCACCTCGCTCAGGTTGATGAAACGGACACAGTTATTCAGCTTCGACAGGTCAAAAAACGAATACTGTTGCTGGTAACGCAGCATCTTGAAGGCCGGTTCGCCCAGCACGGTGAAGTAGATCGCGGGATGTTCGGGGGTAGCGTTGGCGAAGACGAACTGGTGGGCCAGGGTGGTTTTGCCGCAACCGGGCGAACCGGCCAGGATGTTGAAGGAGTATTCGGGCAGACCACCGCCGAGAATGTCGTCGAGACCGGGAACGCCGGTGGGCAGCTTGTTAATCTTCACTTTTTCTTGCGGGGTCATTGGACGCTCTCACTTCTGGATTCTGTTTCGGGGACCGCGAAGTCCGGCCATTCGTCGCGCAGCAGGATCACCACGAAGGGTTCGCCGATTAGGGCGACCAGTAGCCAGAGCAATTCGGTGACCAAGACTTCGACGGCTTCGCTATCGCCGGCTGTGCGATCGCCAGCGCCGTTGGGGGGGGGCACCGGCGTGGCAGAAATTATATCGAGCGAACCGTCCGGCTTCACCTGGACGATGCTCAGCTCAGGACGTTGCGCTTTCGCCAAGGTGAGAGCCCGTGAGACGAGCGCCCGAAATCCGGACACCCCAGCGAGCGTACTCAGGGGGCGGCGCAACTTCTCGGCCACGCTCAGGTTGGGCAGAGCCAGTCTATCGGGCAGGCCAGAAAACGCCTGCGCCTCGCCACCGGAAGGGTGTGGGCATGCCGCTTCGTGGGCCACCAAACGCTTGGCAAGCTCGCGAATTTTCGGACTGGGGTTCGGTTGGCCCACGTTTGACCTCGGAATGCGCGCCTTTCATGGCAAAGCCTGGGGCTGACGTCAGCCGTCTCGCAGCGAGATACCGACTGCTCCAGCATACGCTTTCCCCGGCGCGCGGGTTGGTTTATTTGTGCGTCAGCGGGTCACCTCGTCGGAATCCTTCCGGCGTCGCGCCGAATTGCACATGAAAGGTGCGGGTGGGTGCGGATTGGGAACCATGGACGACGGCGGCGGCGATTTCGCCGATTCAGGCAGGGGGGCCGCTGTCTACTATACGAGTGCGTCACCCGCGAAGGCACCCGAAATACCCGTGCTTGGTGCAGACGGCTCTCAGCAGCGTGACCCCCTTAGCCCTTTCGTCACGCCTGCCAGGTGCGCACTAACTCGTCCACCAGACGATCCAGCATGGCCCAGTTCGTGTAATCGTGGTCGTGCTCGGTATCGGTGGAGCCGCCCGCGGCCCCGGCGATGCGTTTCATCAGTAAACGCACCAGGAGGTTGTACTTCGTATAGAGCAATGCTCCGGCAACGGCTTGAATCTTTCCGGGGTGCCAGCCGGTTTCCCGCAGAAAGCTCTGGATCGTCTCATGGACATCCGCCGCGGCTTTGGCCCGTTTCTCCGGAGCCGCCTTTTCGTCTTCCACGCCCGCTTCCGACAAACTCACTGAGAGAAATGCGGTAGGCATGCGCTCGAGTTCTTCGCGGTGCTGGCGGACAAAGGTGACCAACTCCTTTTCGTGATGCCCCGCATGGACGGACCCGGCCAGGAGGGCGGCATCGTAAAGGTCGAGCTCAAAGCGGTCCGGAACGTCAGCGGCATTCATCAGGTCGGCGGCGTGTCCGTGGGTGTGAATCGCGGCGACGAGCCTTTCCGCGATCCGAGCGGTATGGCCGTCGCGAGTCGCGTAGAGCACGAGTAACGTTTTCATGATGAACTGTCAAGCAACTCAAGGGCCATCAGTGCCAAGAGCGGTCATGCTTTACGACAGCTGCCCAACGCTTGGTTCCGGCTATCGAAGCCGATGACGCAATAGCAAAACGAACGCGCTTCCAACGAGCCAAAAGGCGTTCGGCTCGGGGACATTCGACGAAAGTGGGATAGTGCCCGGAAAGGTCAGACGAGGCGGAAGACTCAGCCGCACCCTGCGCATTCGAAATTACCAAAGCGGAGGAGTTACTCGCCAATGCCGCCCCAAGTTAAATTGATTCTGAAATTGCGCTCCGGCTGTCACCACCGACACCGCGCTCGCGAAGTGGGTAATCGTCGCCGCGTGGGCGCTCACGGCGAGCGCCCCAAGCAACAGGAACTTCACTGACCCACCAACCGCGAGCGGCCTTGACGAATGATGGTCGCTTTGACGACCAGCGCGCCAAGTTCGTCGCCGCTCGGCGCTTTGGCCGATCCTCCGATGCCCTGGATCTGCTGGCCATCGGCGGTGACGACGAAGAAGAAAGTCTCCGTGGAAAACGGGATCGACACTCCACCCGGCCGTTGAATGGTGACGACAAATTCGGCGGATCCGGTGCCGTCGTCGTTCATGGTGAGTCTGCCGGTGGACAATTGCGGTATCACTTGGCCGCCAAGGTTCAGAGTCCGCACGGCGCGGGTGATGCGCCCGCCGGCATCGAGGGTCATCAAGCCGGTGGCGGTGACCGGAATGCCGACGCCTTTATTGACTAAGGCGCCGTCGAAAACAAAAGACCAGTTACCGACCAAGTCAATCGGACGGTAGCGAACGTCCTGCGCGAAGGAAAGCACCGGCAAAGCCAGCACGAAAGCAAGGAAACGAGGGAATAGTCTCATGACGAGAAAAGTACTGTGTTTACCGTTGATTACCAAGCGCAGTTACATGCCTTCACCCCCTCTGACGCCTAATGGCGTCTCGATTCGCGCCTAGCGCACACCTTCGATGAGCACTAAGTCGCGATCGATCGGTTTCCCCCCGCTGTAAATGAAGTAGCTTTCGTCCGGCGCCACCGCGAAACCCAGGCCCACCGAGAGTGGCAATTTGAATTTCTCGCGCGGCAAGGTGACTCCAGGTTCCCAGTAACGAATGATGCGTCGGTCCGGCCCCAGGTAGTAGATTCCCTTTTGGCCCGCCGCTGACGAAAACAACCCAGGTCGTCGAATTCCTGACGAGTGCGAAGATCGAGCCGAAGGAGCCTGCTTTGTTCCGCATACTCGCCCGCGTAAAAGAGCCAACGGCCATCGCGAGAGGCAAGCGGACGATGACCATGATCGGTGATCGCTTCCGCCTCGCCGCCGGTTGCCGCGACACGCCAGATCTGATAACGTCCCGAGCGGTTGGAAGAAAAGTAGATCGATGCGCCATCCGCGGACCAGCAGGGCGCGATGTTTTCCGCCGGATGAGCCGCCACCTCTCGCAGGCCGGATCCGTCGGGGCGGACGATGTAGATGCCACCTTTGCTGGGTCCGTTCGAACTGAACGCGATCCATCGCCCGTCGGGAGACCAACTAGTGAAGCCCGTCATCGAACCATTCATGTGGCTCACCTGATGGCAGCCCGACTGATCGCTACGGCAAACCCAGACTTCCGGCCAGCCGGAACGCCCCGAAGTTAAGGCCACTTGCCCGCCATCCGGCGAAATCACCGGGGCTGCATCCTGGCGCGTGGAACTGAGATAGGGCACGGGAGATCCGTCGGCCCCCAGCGGCAAATCGATGAGCGCGCGCGAATCCGCCATCCAGCCCAGGCCTCGATTAGGCACGCGCATATTGCTGCCCATCGAAATCCCATGGAGTGTGCCCAGCTCTCGTTCGGTGCCTCCCGCCGCCGGAATCACGACGACGTTCCGCTCACGCAGGATGGGACGCGCAGTGGGGACGGACCCCGCCGCGTCGCCGGCGCCCAGCCCGCGGTCGTTGGTCATACGGGTTACTTTATAGCATTCAGCTGTTGCATCAAAGCATATCCGTAAACGATGGGTCGCTCGATATCAAAAGACCAGCTTTAGCGCCAGTTGGAATTGCCGGGCGGCCCGGGTGGAAGTGACGGTGCCGTAGCTGACGTTCGAGCGGTTGGTATCCGGCACCACGAAGTTGGTGACATTCAGCAGGTTAAACGCTTCGCCGCGGAATTCCAGACGAAAGCGTTCGGTCAAGCCGAAGATCTTGTGGAGGCCGAAGTCGGCCTGATAAAACGGCTCACCGCGGACGGTGCCGCGGCCGGAGTTACCGAAGGGATTGCCTTCCGTAGCCGGCACGGGCGTCACGCTGGCGGGGTCCAGCCAGCGGAACCATTCTCGTTGGTTGGCGGGAAAGTAGAGGCTGGCCCCGGTGACGTTGGGCCGGATCGCGACCCCCACGCCGCCGATCCCCTGCCGCCCCACGGTGTTGTAGCGCAGCGTACCCGGTAGTCCGCTGCCCATCGTGTTGATCACCGTCAGACGCCAACCGCCCGCCAAATAGTCCAGCGGCGCAGCCATCTGCGAGCCGAACTTCTTGCCCCGGCCGATGGGTAACTCCCAAACGGCGGACGCGGTGTTGTTGAACGTCTGATCGTAGCTCGAAACCGCTTTTTCCTTCGAAAGATCGAAGACATTCGTGCGGGAGTCGTCACCGAAGAAGGTTTCGAGGTGTCCGGCCGCATTGTCGAGGGCCTTCGAATAGGTGAATGAGTTCAACAGGTAAAGGCCACTGGCGAAGCGGCGTTCAAGACGCGCCTGGAACGAGTGATAATTGGCCCAACCTTGCGGCGTGGCGGTCTGGATGGCCGTATACCCGGTGATGGGGCGACGCTGATCGACAGTCAAGTTCTCCGTGGGGCCATTGAAGCGCGCCTGATTCAGGTCGCCCAAAATTACCAGCTTGTTGGTCCGGTTCCCGACGTAAGCGACATCCAGCACCAGGTCGCGGCCCAAATCGCGCTGCACCGACCAGTGCCAACTGCTGGTGTAGGCGGTACGGGTGTCGACGGGGATATGCAGAGATCGGGTGGTGAGGGTGGAGACGTTGGCGGGGTCGAGGAAACCGGCCGGGTAGCCATCCGGCGTCGGACGGAAGCAGGTCTGCACCGCTTGGCCCGCCCGGCAGAGCCCTTGGGAAGGCAACTGCGCAATGCTCGGCCGCAGCACCCACGGAATATTACCGCTCAGGATGTTCTCCCCGCCCAGACGGTTGAAGTGGATGAAGCTGACGCCGAATCCGCCGCGGATCACCGTTTTGGGGCTCAGCGAGTAGGCCCAGCCAATCCGCGGCGCCCAGTTGTTGAAGTCCGGATCGATGCCACTGCGATTGCGGAAGGAGCCGTCGGTCGCTGCCACCAAGCGGCGGGTTTGGGGGTCGAAGTTCGATAACCGGTTCTGCGCCTCGTACTGCGGCGTGGCGAACTCATAGCGGGCGCCCAGATTTAAGGTGAGCTTGCGGCTGAACTTCCAATCGGCCTGCAAATAGAGGAAGTGCATCTGCTGCCGGTATTGGGCAACCAAGACATTGGCGGCGTCATAGTTGCCGCGTAAGCCGAGCAAAAAATCCGCGACATTGTAGACACTGTTGGCCGTGGCGGTCGGGAGCCGAGTGAACTGGCCGCTGTAAGAATCGCGCCCGTACTGTGGCGTGAAATCCTGAATCTCCGTATGGATCCGTTGATGCTCATAGCCCGCCTTCAGGCTCAGGGGGCCGAGAAAACGCGAGTAATTCACCTTGGGATTGTAGACCGAGGGGTTCTGAAACTGAGGATTGCTGGCTTGCCGCCCCAGGCTGGTATACCCGCCGATGTTCTGGGTATTGAGTCCGCCGGCGTACTCCGGGTCTTCGGTGAGGCCGCGAATACCGTACAAAGTCAGCATGTTGCCGTTCCCGATCTCCAGCGGACGGCGACCGCCCTTGCTGCGGGAGGCGCCAAAGCGGACGTCGAGTAAAGACGAGGGGCTCAAGGTGTAGGTAGCGCCGAAAACCATTTGGCGGTTGTACTCCGCCACGAAACCATTGCCCGAGCCGCCGGACGGCGTGGGCAGGCTCGCTTCTTCCACCGCCGCGGCTTGCCGGTGGCTGTACCGGCCAAACACATTCAGCTTGGAGTTCAGGAAGTAGTCGATCTTTAGATCCCCCTTGTCGTCGTTTTGGCTGGCGCGGGGCAATGACTCGTAGTTATTGGCAAACCCGGGGCGATTGGGCGCCGGCAGTTCCGACAGTACCTTCCGTCCGAAGGCCGTGATCTCCGACGCGGGGATCTGCCCATTCGGATAAACGGCCCCGGTAAGCGGATTCTGGATGGTGAGGGGCGCGCCGGCGGCGTCGGTGAAACGTCCGGCGCGCTGGTCGAGCGTCGCGACCGAAGAGAGCGCGAAGTTGGTGGTCACCCGGCGGAAGCCCTCGTAATTGCCAAAGAAAAACAACTTATCGCGCCGGATCGGGCCGCCCAGCGCGGCCCCGAATTGGTTTTGCACCAGCGTCGGCTTCTTGTTCTCGCGCGGCTGGAAGAAGCCGATGGCGTTTAACTGCGTATTGCGGAGAAACTCCCACGCGGCGCCGTGAAACTGGTTGGTCCCGCTCTTCACCGAGGCGTTGATGATCGCCCCGCCCGCCCGGCCATACTCGGCGGAATAGTTGTTGGTCACCACCTTAAACTCCGCCACGGCATCCGGAGAAACCTGCACCACCTGATTGGAGAAGCCTTGGTTGGAGGTGCCGTAGGAGTTGTTGTCGACGCCATCGATGATGAAGTTGTTGAGCGACGAGCGGAGTCCGTTGACGTTGAAGGAGGCGTTGCGCGGCCGCCCCCCCTCGCCCGTAAACGACAGAACACTGGGGCGCACGCCCGGCGACAGCAGGGCCAAGTCAGCGTAGGAGCGGCCATTGAGGGGAAGGTTGGCGATTTTCTCCGCCGAAATCACCTGTCCCCGATCGCTCGAATCCGTTTCCAGCACGCGGACCGCGTCGGAAACAGTAACCGTCTCGGCGGTCGCACCCACCTTCAGTTCCAGGTCCACCCGTTGCCGGGCCCCCACCAATACGCCGAAGGGTGCCGAGAGCGTAGCCGAAAATCCGGGCTTTTCCGCTCTGACCCGATAACGTCCGATCCGGACATTGAAGAACTCGAAATTGCCATTTTCGTCGGCCGAGGTAGCAGTTTCAATACCGGTGCCCAGGTTCTGCAAAAGAACACGCGCACCCCCGACGCTGCCTTGGGATGCATCGCGAACCGCTCCCAAAACGGTGGCGGTTTCAAACTGCGCGAAAGACCTTACCGGGCCGGTCATCAGGAGCAGGACTGTCAGCGGCCAAACTCGCCAGGAAGAAACCATAGTGCCAGTCTAGGTGGCGTTGGTTTCAGGAAAATGAGTTGGGGATGACGAAAGCGCGAAGACGTCCGTTGCCCTCCGCGCCAAGGCATCGACGCGGAGGGCACCGGGGATGATGCGGTGATGCTGGCAAGAGTCCACTGGCCGTCGCGATTCAAGACGGCTTCAGAGCGAAAAATGACCATGTTTTCTTCTGCCCCGTCACCGTCCCCGACGCCTGAGCCTATCGGCGGCAACATCCCCGAACCGGGGACGATGAGCTTCATCGCTTTCGGGGCTCTGGCTATTTTCGTCCGTGGCAAGCGCAACTAAGCCCAAACGCCTCACGGACGGCATTCACGTCGGCCCGAACGCGGCCGCCACATTCAGTTTCCGTAGCATCGGAGTCTTCTTCTCCTGATGCGCGCCCATCCGGCGCAAAATGTCGTCGAGGATGTGCACGGACTGCAACACAAAAGGACCCTTGTTCAGCATGACGCATTCGGCGCGCTCACCCATCGCGGCGTCGGTGATTTCCGAGCGCGAGGGCTTGCCGGTCTTGCTCATGCTCTCAAGCACCTGCGTTGCCCAAACGACGGGGACGTGGGCGGCTTCCGAGAGCCACAGGATCTCTTCCTGGATTTCGGCCAGACGCTCGTAGCCGCATTCGACGGCGAGGTCGCCGCGGGCGATCATGATGCCTACGGCGCGGCTG
>JBBRIO010000134.1:0-10417 GCA_038220855.1 Bryobacterales bacterium
GGCCGCCGAGTGCACCACCATGTCCCCATGCATCGACCGGAGCACGCAAAGCTCGTCGGCGATCTTGGCCTGGTGCGGCAGCAGGTCCGACACCTCCAGCCCCGACTTCCCATAGCGCGCAAACGTCCGCTTCGTCCCCAGAATCCGCGAGTTCTGGTTCACGTTCTGGTACTCCACCTTCCCGAACGTGTCCGGTCGCTTCTGCCCGTGCAACTGGTTCAGCACCGGCTTCGGGTCGAAGGTTTCCAGGTGCGACGGTCCGCCCGCCTGGAACAGGAAGATGATCGACTTGGCCTTGGCCTCGAAGTGCGGCGGACGCGCCGCCAGCGGGTTCATCCGCTTCGAGTCCTGGGCCAGCAGCGAGGCGTAGCTCATCGCTCCGAACCCGCAGAAACACTGGGTCAGGAACTCACGGCGGTTGCGGGCGTATCGGATATGTTCAGGCATCTCTAGTCCACGTACAGGAAGGCGTTGGAGTTAAACAGGCTCAGGGCGAACTCGGTCGCCGCGGCGGGGTCGGGGTCGTCGAGGTACTTCTTTGACAGCGCCCGTTCTTTCGGGTTCGGCAGGCGGCCGGTCGCCAGGCGCCAGGCTTCGTCGATCCGCTCGCCCTTCAATCGTCCGGCGAAGGAGACCGCCAAGTCGTTGGACAGCGTCCCGTTCAGCAGTTCGAGCGCCTGAGGCGCATGGGTCGATTGGTCCCGCCGCGCGCAGGACAGCAGCGTGTCCGGCGAGTCGAACACCTGGTTGAAGGGCAGGATCAGATTCCGCTTGTAGATCAGGTAGATCGTCCGCCGGTCGTGCTCGGAGCGATCCCGGGTGGTCACCCAATACTGGGGCCGCTTCAGGTCCTTGATGAGCTCCGGGTCGATCTTCACCATCACGCTGGGCCCGCCCGCCTTCGGGTTCAAACGCCCGGAAACGGCCAGCATCGTGTCCCGAATCTCTTCGGCCGCCAGCCGTCGCCGATTGGCCTTCCACAGCAGTTTGTTCTCCGGGTCCTTCTCGGCTCCCAGCGTCCCCTGGCTGGATTGGCGATAGGCGCTCGACAGCATTAGCGTCCGGTGCAGCGGCTTCATCTGCCAGCCGCCTTTGACGTACTCATTGGCGAGCCAATCGAGCAGTTCCGGGTTGGTCGGCCGGGTCCCCATCTTGCCGAAGTCGTTCGGGGTCGACACGATCGGCCGCCCGAAGTGGTAGCCCCAAATCCGGTTCACCATCACCCGGGCCGTCAACGGATTCGCCGGATCGGTGATCCAGTTGGCCAGCCGGACCCGCGGAGTCGTCGCATCGAGCGGCGATTCCTCGGCCCCGTCCTCGAGCAAAACGCCCGGCGGTCGCATGCCCACCTTCGGCCCCTTATTCCGATAGTCGCCCGCTGCGAGCAAGTGGATCGGGGTCATGTCCTTCGGCTCGTTGCGGACGGCGTACATCGCCGTCAGAGGGGCCGGAATCTTTTCATCCAAAGCTTCGAGCTGGGTCAGGATCTTGCCCTTCTCCTCCTCGGTCGCCTTCCGCATGGCGAACCGGAGCTTCTTCATCTCACTGTCGAGCGGCTCCATGGTGGCCTTGTATTGGGCCTGCTCCTCTGGGCTGGCGACGATCACATCGTTCGCGTGGGTTTGGGCGAAGTAACCCTGCAGGCGGTAGTAGTCGGATTGGCGAATCGGGTCAAACTTGTGGTCGTGGCACCGGGCGCAGCCCATTGTCATGCCGAGCATTGAGGCTCCGACGATATTGGCCATCTCGGTCAGCACCTCGGTCCGTGAACTGGCGACGTCCTGGTTGCCGGTGTTCTTGCGCAGCGGGCCCAGGCGATTGAAGCCGCTGGCCACCAGGAGCCTATCGTCCTTGGGGTCGATCTCGTCCCCGGCCAACTGCTCTTTCAGGAACCGGTCGTAGGGCTTGTCGGCGTTGAAGCTGGCGATCACGTAGTCCCGGAAGCGATAGGCATCGGGACGATGGGTGTCGTACTCGTAGCCGTCGGACTCTGCGAAGCGGACGACGTCCAGCCAGTGGCGGGCCCACTGCTCGCCGTAGCGCGGCGAGGCCAGGAGCCGGTCGACCAAACGTTCGTAGGCATGGGGGGCCTTGTCGTTGACGAACGCGTCGATCTCCGCCGGGCTAGGCGGCAGGCCATGCAGGTCATAGGTAACGCGGCGGACGAGCGTAGCGCGGTCGGCTTCGGCGGCTGGTTTCAGTCCGGCTTTCTGCAAGCCGGCGAGGATGAACGCGTCGACGGGTCCGCGGATCCAGGGATCGTTCAGCAAAGGGGGCACGACGTCCTTGCGGGGCTGGAAAGCCCAGTGTCGCCGTTCGATGGCCGTGTACTTGCCGAGGGCAGCGACTTCACTACTGTTGGGCGCGGCGAACACCGCCACCGCTCCTAATAACGCCAGGAACCGTCTCATAGCTTTGCGGTCAGTTTATCAGGCGGCGTCGAAGCGCGCCAGGGTCGCCAGTAAGTCATCGCGGCGATAGGGCTTGGCGAGGTAGGCGTCCATGCCGGCTTCAAGGCACCGCTCCGCGTCGCCGCGAATGGCCAGTGCCGTCAGCGCGATGATCGGCGTGTGCCGGCCGGAGGCTTTTTCCATTTCCCGAATCCGTCGCGTCGCCTCCAAACCGTCCATGACCGGCATGTTGACGTCCATCAGGATGGCGTCGAAGTTCTGATCGGCGATCGCGGCAACCGCCAGGCTCCCGTCCTCGACCGCATGGACCCGATGCCCGGCCTTACCCATCATCCGTTCGAGCAGCGTCCGGTTCACCAGATTGTCTTCGACCACCAACAGCGAGAGAGGCCGATTCGGTACCGCCATCACCGGCGCCGCAGCCACCTCCGGAGCGGCGACCGTGGGCAGGAACAGCGCGAAGGAGAACGTACTCCCGGCGCCGGGCTTACTGTCGACCTTCATCGTCCCGCCCATCATCTTCACAAGCCGGGCGGAGATCGCCAGGCCCAGCCCCGTGCCGCCATAACGCCGGGTAGTCGAAGCATCGGCCTGGGTGAAGGCATCGAAGATCCGGGTCAACTGCTCGGGCGAAATTCCGATGCCGGAGTCGCTGACGGCAAACTCCACCCGCGCGCCGCCGTCGCCCGCCGCAGTACTACGAATCCGGAGCACGATTTCGCCCAAGTCGGAAAACTTGGTCGCATTGCCCAGCAGGTTCACGAGGATCTGCTGCAATCGACACGGGTCGCCGGATACCCAAGCGGGATCTCCGTCGACATCCCCGCGGATGGTCAGCCCCTTCTCCTGCGCCTGAAAGGAGAGGGCGAGGATCGACCGCTGGACGATCTCGCGAAGATCAAAGGGGATGCTCTCCAGCGCCAGCTTGCCGCTCTCGACCCGGCTTAGGTCGAGCACATCGTCGAGAATCCGTAGCAGGCTGCGGCCCGCGTCGTGCGCCGTCCGAATGTACTCGCGCTGCTCGGGGTCGAGATGTGTGCCCAGAGCCAGTTCCGTCATGCCTAGAATGCCGTTCATAGGGGTCCGAATCTCGTGGCTCATGTTGGCCAGAAACTCGCCCCGCGCCTTCGCACTGAGTTCGGCCCTCAGCCGGGCCCGTTGCACCATGTAGAGGGACCCGAAACTGACCGCCAGAATCAGCACCAGGCCGGACGCCAAGTCGCGCCATTTTTCGTTCTTCCGCTTCACCCGTTCCAGCCACGAGAAGACGGACGCATCGGTCGAATCCAGGAACTGCCATTGAGACGCCAAGCGGACCAGCTCCCCATCCACCGCGAGTTCGTCAATGGCCTCCCGCAGGCGATCGGCTTCTTTCTCGAATCCGAACCGAGCTCCAATCGCGAACTCCCTGGTCCCTTCCTCCAAACGCATTGAGCTGAAGCGCTGGCCTTCGCACTCCTTCGGTCGGTTCAGCAGCGCGCTCTCGGTGATCCGGAGATCAGCCCAGGCGGCGTCGACCTTCCCCGAGCAAAGCAGCAGGAGCCCTTCGGTCGCGCCTGCGACGAGACGGACCGTGGTCGACGCGGGGAATACCAACTTGGGCAGGTAGCGCTTGGAGGGGCTCGTGAGCACCACTCGTTTGCCCGCCAGGTCAGCCACGGACTTAATGTTCGCGTCCGCGTGGGAGTACATCACCGTGGTCTTCCGCCACCAAGGCTCGCTCATATAGAGATGCTTCTCCCGCCCGCCGAAGACGGTAACGACGGGCCACAAGTCTGCCTCGACAGCCTCGAAGGTCTCCTCGGGCCCGCGGTCGCTGATCACCCATTCCAGCTTCATTCCCGCGCGGGCGGCGGCCCGATTCATCACGTCGATAGCGAAGCCCTTCGGCTGGCGATTGGCGTCGTAGCCATTGAACGGCGGGCTGTCGTCGGTCGCGATGCGGACGGGGCGACGCAACCCGGGAGACTGGAGACACGAAGGCAGGCTAGAGAGCAAGAGCACTATACCGGCCAGTCGGACGCGTCGCATATCGGCTACCATTTCGGCTCTGTTTGCGGAATTGACAAGTCGGCCGTGCCAGCCTCGAAGGTCGCCTCGGGGCTGCGGTCGCTGACCACCCATTCCAGCTTCAGTCCCGCGCGGACGGCGGCCCGATTCATCACGTCGGTCGCGATGCCGACGGTGCAACGCAACCCCTGGCATGGGAGACACGAAGGCAGGCTCGGGAAGAAGAGCACTATGGTTGCCAGTTGAACGCGTCGCATATCGGCTATCTCATCGGCTCGATTAGGGGAAATGTTAGGTCGGGTACACCCAGGGCGCGCGATAGGGCCGGCGGAGGAGGGCGTTCGCTTCCGCATCACCCGGACACTGCTTCCCGTCCCACTTCACGCTGCGACCGAGGCGCCAACTGACCATGCCCAGAAGCGCGGCGCTGGTCGCCCGTTCGCCAATCTCCACGTTGCGAACCGGTTGCCGCTTGGCGCGGATCGAGGCCAGAAAGTCGGCCCAGAGCTCCTTGATGTTCTGGCCGTCGGGGTCGTTCAATTGGGGTTCCACGTGGATCACCTTTTCAGATTTCTTGGCGGGGTAGAACGTCCAGCCGTCGCGCCAGCCCATGTGGAAGGTGCCCTCAGTGCCGTAAAAGTAGGCGCCGATCAGATGCTGCTCGGCGTTGTTGGCGGCGTAGTGCCGCTGCTCCCAGGTCGCCGTGAAGGTCTCGAACTCGTAGGCCACCACCTGGGTATCGGGCGCGTCGGTCGAGTCCTGACGGACGAAACGGTTGGCCGTCGAGTAGACCGATTTCGGATGGGTCTCCTCAGTCCACCAGAGGACTTGGTCGAGCCAATGGACGCCCCAATCGCCAAGGGTACCGTTGGCGAAATCTAGATACTGGCGGAAGCCACGGGGATGGATACTGGCGTTGAAAGCTCGCTTCGGAGCCGGGCCGAGCCAGAGGTCCCAGTCCATGCCCTTGGGCGGTTCGCTATCGGGCGTCTTGGTACCGGCTCCACCGGCGGCGTGGGCGAACGTCCGGACCATGCCGATTTTTCCGACCTTGCCGGACTTGAGAAACGCCATGCCAGAGATGGGATGGGGCGAGACGCGGCGGTGGAGGCCGACTTGAATCAGGCGGCCAGAGTCGCGGGCGGCGCGGACCATGGCCTTGCCTTCGTCAATGGTATGGGAGATGGGCTTTTCGACGTAGACATGGGCACCGGCCCGGACGGCATCGATCGACGGCAAGGCGTGCCAGTGGTCGGGAGTAGCGACGATGCAGATGTCCGGCCGTTCCTTCGCCAACATGTCGCGGTAGTCGCGGTAGCGGCGGGGTTGGTCCGAGGACAGCTTGGCGATCTCGGCGGCCGCTTTATCCATCTGATTGGGGTCGGGGTCGGCGAGGGCAACGGCGGAGCAATCGCCGGAGGCAAGGGCCTCGCGAAGGATGTTCATGCCCCACCAGCCGGAGCCGATCAGAGCGGTTTTGAACTTACGCCCGGGCTGGGCAGAGAGTAGAGGGACCGCGGCGAGCCCTGCCTCGAAGAACTTCCGGCGTTGCATGAGTGGGATGATATCAGGAGCCGAAGGCGTATAGGGAACTACGGGTCCGGATGAAGATGCGGCCGTTCGAGATGGCGGGGGTCGCGTAGATCTCGTCGTCGAGTTCGCTGGTCGAAAGGATCTGCTGGTCGCCGCCGGCCTTGAGGACGGTAATGACGCCGCTCTTGCTGGCGAAGTAGACCTTGCCATCGGAGCCGACGGGCGCGGCATAGTAGTTGTCGGCGGCGGTGCGGATCCGGCCCTGCTTGAGGACTTCGCCGGTGGCGGGGCGGAGGGTCGTGAGGATGCCGCTGTCGGTGATCATGTAGAGGACGTCCTGGTAGAACAGGGTGGACGGGAGTTGGGGGATGCCCCGGTGGAACTTCCACTTGACCTTGCCGGTGCCGGCCTCGACGGCGAGCAGGCCGTTCTCGGCGGAGAGGGTGAGGGCGAAGGACTTCCATTCGGACTCGTCGAGGGCCTTGTCTTGATCGAAGTCGAGGTAGGCGAAGTACTTCTTGGCGCGGGCGTCGGCTAGTTCGGCGAGGTCGAGCTTGCCGTTTTTGTTGGCGTCGGAGGTGGCGATGGCCTCGGCGAAGGAAGGGAGTTGGATCTGCTTGCCGGGATCGTTGTCGGGGATGTTGTAGCCGTTGATGAAGACCATGCCGTCGGCCAGCACGGGGACGGACTTCATTTCGCTGGCGAGGCCGCCGGTGCTCCAGACGATCTGGCCGGTTTCCTCGGAATAGGTATCCATGCGGAATGAGCCCGGGGCGATGATCTGGGCCGGGCCTTGGGGAGGTTGGTAGACGACCGGGGTGGAGTGGCCGGTGAGGGCTTCGGGGCGCTTCGTGCGCCACCGTTCCTTGCCCGTGGCTTGATCGAAGGCGGCGGCGTAGGAGCCGCGGTTCTGGTCGCAGACGAGGATGACCTTGTCGCCGGCCAGGATCGGGGAAGCGCCCATGCCGTAGCCATTGTCGAAGGGGCCGAGGGGGACGCGCCAGAGTTCGGCACCGTCGGTGCCATAGGCGAGAAGGCCGTAGTCGGGCATGAAGACGAAGACGGATTTGCCGTTGCTGGCCGGGGTGGGCGAGGCCGGGGAATTGCGCTTATCGTAGACTTCCTTGCGGGGCCGGGGGGACTCGCGCCGCCAGATTGTCTTGCCGGTGCGGCGGTCGAGAGCGATCGTCAGGAGCCGGTCGCCTTCGAAGGCGGTGAGGTAGACTTGGTCGCCAACGACGATAGGGGAGGAGTGGCCGGGCGGCAGGGGCACCTTCCAGAGCTGATTTTTGCCGGCGGCGAAGTCGTCCGGCAGGGGGCCGGTTTCGGCAACGCCGGTGCCGTTGGGGCCGCGGAAACGGTCCCAGGCGACGGGGGCCTCGGTGATGCGGTAGAGCTTGGTGAGAGTACGGATGAAGAGGCTGCCGCGGGCGATGGCGGGGGTGGCCATGATCATCTCGTTGAGTGAGTTCTTGGCGAGCAGCTTGAACGCGGGGCCGGTGGCCATCACGTAGGTATCGCCGTCTTCGCTGGCGGCGAAGACCTTGCCGTTGTAGGCCCAGGGGGAGGCGGTGAAGGCTCCGGCGGCGGGGTCAATGCGCTGCTTGCCGTAAAGTTCGGCCCCGGTCTTGGCGTTGTGAACGGTGAGGAAGCCGCGATCGAGCAGGGTATACAGGTTGTCGCCGTAGACAAGGGGGGACGTGTTGTAAGGGCCGGCCTGGGGCAGGTGCCAGGCGATGAAGGCGTTCGAAGTCTCGCCGGGCTTGAGGGAGATGTCGCCTTTGGCACCGGGTTTGAGGACGAAGTAGGGCCGGGTCTGATCGCCGACGTAGCCCGAAGTGATGTAGAGCATTCCGTGGGCTGCGAACGGGGTGGGGATGGCGATGGAGGACATGCCGCCGAGCTCCCAGAGGAGTTTGCCGTCGAGGTCGTAGGAGCGCACTCTCTTCGTGCCGGCGGTGATGATCTCGGTGCGTTGAGCGTTCTGCCAGATGTAGGGGGTGGCCCAATTGGACTCTTCGTCGCGATCGGTTTTCCAGATCTGCTGGCCGGTCTTCTTGTCGAGGGCGACCAGATAGGACTTGGCGTCGTTGTCGTTGACGATGTAGACGCGGTCCTGATGAAGGATCGGGGAGGCGGCGGAGCCCCAGCCGAGGCGGGTGGGGACGGGGGCCCAGGATTGCTTCCAAAGGACCTTGCCGGCGCGGTCGAGACAGAAGAGGCCGACGTTGCCGAAGTAGGCGTAGACGCGGTCGCCGTCGGTGACGGGCGTTTCGGCGGCGAAGGTGTTTTTCTCGTGGCGGGACTGGGGCGGGACGCCGCGATGGAGTTCTCGTTCCCAGACGATTTTGCCGGAGGTGAAGTCGACGGCGTAGGCCATCCACCGGTGTTCGGCGGTGGGCAGAGGAGGCTTCGGGCCGAGGTAGAGACCGGCTTTGGGGGCCTTGACGGGTTCCGGGGAGAGGACGGAAGTGAGGAAGACGAGGTTGCCGGAGACGATGGGCGAGGACCAGCCGGTGCCGGGGATGGTAGTAGCCCAGGCGACGTTCTTCGTGGGGGACCAGGTGGTGGGGAGGCTGGGGTCATCGGCGGTGATACCGGTGGAACCCGGGCCGCGGAACTGCGGCCATTCGGGGGTGGCGAAGAAGAGCAAGGCAAGGAGAAGATGCATGGCTTAGTTGACTCCGGACAGTTGGCGAATGGGGACTTGACGGGCGGCCAACTCGGCGAGCAGGACGCTGACGGTGGGGGAGAGGGTGGGATCGTCGGCGGTGATGCCGGTGGAAGCAGGGCCGCGGAACTGCGGCCATCCGGGGGTCGAGAAGCAGGGCAAGGCGAGGAGGAGGGACATGGGCGAATGGGCTCCATGGATGGGGACTTCACGGGCGGCCAACTCGGCGAGCAGGACGCTGACGGCGGGCGAGGGGGTGGGATCATCGGCTGTGACGCCGGTGGAAGCAGGGCCGAGGAACTGCGACCATTTGGGGGTCGAGAAGCAGAGTAAGGCGAAGAGGAGGGACATGGACGAATGGGCTCCATGGATGGGGACTTGACTGGCGGCCAACTCGGCGAGCAAGACGCTGACGGCGGGGGAGGGGGTGGGATCGTCGGCCGTGATGCCGGTGGAACCAGGGCTGCGGAACTGCGGCCATTCGGAGGTCGAGAAGCAAAGCAAGGCAAGGAGAAGATGCATGGCTTAGTTGACTCCGGACAGTTGGCGAATGGGGACTTGACGGGCGGCCAACTCGGCGAGCAGGACGCTGACGGCGGGCGAGGGGGGCTGTTCGAGGACGATGGCCCAAGTCAGGTTTTCGCGGAACTCGCGGGTGGAGACGCGCCACTGTTGATACGTTTCGGTGGCGTTGATGCCGGAGCCGATCTGGATGATGGACCAGCGGCGAGCGAGTTGCTGGGCGACTTCCAGGGAAGGTTCGGGGCCGCGGACGATGAAGTGGTTGCCGGCGATGACGAGGAGCCCGATCATACGGAAGCTAGTCGGCGTTCGAGGTAGTCGACGAAGCGGGCGGTGGGATCGAAGCCGACGACGTTGACGGCGTCGGTGACGAAGTTCGACAGGGCGTTGATGTCGTAGTAATTGATCTGGCCAGTACGGTCGTCGATGAGGAACTCGATGCCGCCGACGTCGAGTCGGCCGGCCTTGGCGAGAGCGAGAGCTCCGGCGATGGCTTCGGGGCCGGGGTCGGCTCGTTCAATGCGGAGCTTCTTTTTGCCGGGGGTGTCGATGGGGCAAGCGGCGATCTCTTCGACCTGGCAGATGTCGGCGGGGCAGAGGTTGAAGCTCGATAGGTCGGGCCAGATGCGGATGGCGTAAAGGAACTCGCCGTCGAGGACTTCGACGCGGACGATGGATTGGTCGCGGGCGGTGAGGAACTCTTGCAGGAGGGCGGTACCGTCGACGCCGAAATCGAAGTCGGCGACGGCGAGTTGCTCGAGTGAATCGAAGCGGACGATGACCATAGATTTCAGCACCAAACTGCAGTGGCTCGCGGGTGGCATGCGGCACATCGGGGCGGGTATGCAACACCGGGCCGCAATAGCACAACCGGGTAACTCCCTGGCGATTGAGCAGATGTGCGTCAATGCGGGCCACCTGTGGCGTGCTGTCGGCCCGCAGACCCATCATGCGCCCGGAGAGTTGATCCACGAGTTTGAAGGTTTGCAGATCCAGCGCCTCACCGGCACCAGTGAGCAAGGACTCCAGGTGCTCCAGCAGCGGAGGCATGACTAACTCGAAGCCATAGCAGCGCGCCATGTCCAGCAAGTCTCGACGAAGTTCTTCGATGTGCCGCGCTTCGGACGGCAAGACATCGGCAATGTGATCCGGCAGGACCCAAGCAGACATGTGAATTAGGGGGGCTGTTAAAACCGTGATTTTACCGGGCTACGGGGCCGAAAATACTCACAGCAGAAACCAAATCAGCAGTGCACCGACAGATATGCTG
>JBBRIO010000135.1:0-10394 GCA_038220855.1 Bryobacterales bacterium
GCCGAGTCCACCCAGCATGCCGCCCATCTTCTTCTGGCTCTCGTCTTCCACTTTCTTGTGCGCTTCGTTGAACGCGGCCATCACCAAATCCTGCAACATCTCGGTGTCGCCGGCCACTTCAGGGTCGATTTTAACGCCCAAGCAACGTTTCTGGCCGTCCATTTGGACCGTCACCGTGCCGCCGCCCGCCGAGGCTTCCACTCGAATCGCGGCGATCTCTTCTTGCATCTTGGCCTGCATCTTCTGCGCCTGCTGCATCATGCCTTGCATGTTACCGGGAAGTTTCATTTCCTTACTCCTTCAAGTTACGGACGCTGCGGACTAAACTATCCGGAAACGTCTCCTGGAATCTTTTTACCGTGGGATTGGCCAATGCCCGCTCGGTCGCATCATCGGCGGCGGCAAGCTTGGCGGCCGGCGATGGGCCGGATACGACGGAAGCAGAGAAGCGAACTTTCGCCCGCACGCCGACCATGCCGATGGCCGCGAGGACGCGGTTGACGTCCTGCTCTTTCATCGTGAACTCGCACTCTTCGGGTGCCACGATCTCGATAACCCCGTTGGCTTCGGTGATCTCGGCTGCTTCGAATCCATCGGCTGTGAACTTCAGGCCGAGTTCGAGCGCCGCGGCGTAGAGGCGGGAGCGAAGATCGCCGTCGATTTTCTTCGCTTGAGCCGGGCGCGGGGCCGCTGTCTTGGCTGGTGCCGCATCCACGAACGCATTGCCGGCCGGAGCCTTTACGGTCTCTTGCCAAGGTGCCATTGCGGCTAACTCATCGAGCGGATCAGCTTCGATAGCAGGCTTAACAACAGGCGGTGCCGGGGCCTTCGCCGTCGATTGCCACGGCGGCATAGCCGCTAGTTCGGCCAGCGGATCCTCAAAAACCGGAGGAGCCGCAAAACTGGCTCCACTGGGCGTGGGCCTTGACTGCGGCGGTTTCGACGCCGAAGGCGACGGACCAGAACCCGGACCCAGCTTCGCGATCGCTTCTTCAATCGAAGTCAGTTTCGCCGCGTGCACGAGCTTCAAAAGCCCAATCTCCAAGTGCAACCGCGGTTGGAGCGAGTACTGCAAATCCTTAAACACGTCCAGGGTCACCTGCAAGTACCGCGTCAGGTCCATTTCGCTGAACTGAGCGGCCACGGCCGCCATGTTCTTCTTCTCGTTCGGCGAGGCGGCGATCAGCCGCGTCCCTTCGCCGGAAATTTTCGCCACTAGCAGATTGCGGATGTGCCGGGCCAACTCTCGGCAGAAGTGCTGCAAGTTAGCGCCTTTGCGCTCCAACTCGTCCACGATATCCAGCATGCGGGCGGAATCATTGGCCAGCAGCGCGGTGGTTACCTGGTTCATCGCGTCCTGCGAGAACATGCCCAACAGGGCGCGCACTTCGGGCGCATGCAATGTGGCACCGCAGCAGGCGATCGCCTGGTCGAGCGCTGACAGCGAATCGCGGACGCTGCCTTCGCCCACGTGCGCCAGCACCGCCAATGCTTCTGGATCCGCCGTGATGCCTTCCTGCGCGCAGATCCATTCCATACGCCGTAAGAGCTCATCGAAATCCACGCTGCGGAAGGAAAACTGCTGGCAGCGTGAGGCGATCGTCGTGGGAATCTTATGGGACTCGGTCGTGCACAGGATGAATACGACCCACTCGGGCGGCTCTTCCAGCGTCTTCAGCAAAGCGTTAAACGCTTCGTTCGTAATCTGGTGCGCTTCGTCGACGATGAAAACCTTATAACGATCGCGCGCCGGACGGTAGCGCACGCTCTCGCGCAGTTCGCGCATTTCGTTAATACCGCGGTTGGATGCCGCGTCGATCTCAATCACGTCGACCGCACCGCCGCTCGTGATCTCTTTGCAACTTGCGCAAACGTTGCACGGCGTCGAAGTGGGGCCTTCCAGACAGTTCAAACACCGCGCCATAATGCGGGCGACGCTGGTTTTACCGGTCCCGCGCTGACCGCTGAAAATGTAGCCATGAGCGATCCGTCGCTGGTTGATCGCATTGTCGAGCGTCGTTTTGACGTGCTCTTGACTGACCAGTTCGGCAAAGGACTGGGGCCGGTACTTGCGCGCGATGACCTGATACATGCGGGGCTTAAAAAGAAAATGCCAAGCCTCGGGTGATCCGCGGCACACGAGCTAAACCACTACCGTTGCTTCCTTCCGGATCTGGCGGGGTTTGCAGCCGCCCGTTGCACGGAGCCCGAGACCTAGCAAACTTCAGTTTAGCATTCTAGGGACTAGCGGAGGCGGATTTTTAACGGGGGACTGTCTATCCCGCGCGCGGTAACCACCACTGGCGGCTCGCCGCTGACTCCGGCCGGTACCCGGGCGTTGATCTGGTAAAGCCCTGCAAAACCAGGGGCTAGTCCGCTGAACAAGACCTCCGCGCTTCGTCCGCCAATGGCCACGGCAATCGGCTCCCGCGTCATCGCCAGCGGACTCGTCGGTGCCGCGGCACCGTTGGCCGGCCGATTGGTCACGTCGCCCAGCCCAGTGGCGTACAGGGATACGATGCTTCCCTCCTGCGTGGCGGCGGCAAACTCGCCATCGCCGGAAAAGAGCGCAGGCTGCACGGCGTTCAACGCGATCACGGCTGCCGGTCCGCTTGCGCCATTCGCGACGATGCTCACCTCCGCCTGCACGCTCGGCAGCGCGTACGGGGTAAAGAAATTAATCTGCGTCGGAGTCACCGCATACAGCGGCACGGCGCTTCCGTTGATGCGAACCGAAACGCCCCCCAAGGACGTCGGCAGCGGGTACCGTTCAGCGGCGATCGTCGCCGTCACCCCGGGCAGGGAAGTCGTGAAGATGGTCCCAATGCCCCCCGGCGAAAGTCCGACGGCGAAGCTTGCCGCGTTGGTTACGGCGCGAAGCTGGAACGGCGCGGCCTCCGCTGCTATCCGCGATATCGAGCCCCCCAAGTCCACCAGGTACAGCTCGCCCTGCTCGTCCTCGCCAAACGCCGAGATCGCTTGCCCCGTGGCCGTAAATCGAACCGTCCGTCCGTCTCGATATCCCCAAACGTTTCCGTTGCAGTAATCGCCGAATAAGTACACGCCGCGCAGGTCCGGATATCTCGTTCCCCGATAGACGAATCCTCCCGTCACCGAGCAGCCTTCACTGCGGCCATAGACAAAAACGGGCCGGGTTAAGTCCGTTCGCGTATCGCAGTTCCGGTCGTCCTGGCAGGCGTTCCCCTCCATCAGGCTCCAGCCGTAATTTCGTCCCTTGGGCGTCCCGTTCGGTTCGACATCGATCTCCTCCCAACGGTTCTGCCCCACGTCTCCGGCGTACAGGTCGCCGGTTTCCCGGTCGAACGAAAATCGCCACGGGTTGCGCCAGCCGCTGGACCAGATCTCAGCCTGCGGCGTATCGCCGCCTTCGGTATCCATCCGCACCATTTTGCCCAACAGAGTCGCCGGGTTCTGGCTGTTCTTCTGCGGATCGTTCGCCGACCCGCCGTCCCCCATGCCGATGTAGAGAAAGCCATCTTTCGGATGAAACGCGATCTGCCCGCCGTTATGGTTCTCAAACGGTTGCCGCACCCGCAGCAGCACCTGCTCGGTGGCGGAATCGGCCACGCTCGCATCGCTCGTTAAACGAACGCGCGCCACGATCGTCTCCGTCTGACGATTCACGTAGTTAATGTAGAAGTATCGTTTCCGCACAAAGTCGGGCGGAAACGCCAGGCCCAGCAGCCCCATCTCGCCGCCGAACCGCACCCGCGCCTGAATATCCAAAAACGGCGTCGGGCTCAGCGCGCCGTTCTGCCAGATCCGGATCACCCCGGGTTGCTCGACGACAAACAATCGACCTGAGCCGTCTCCGGCGTGAGTCAGCTGCACGGGGGCTCGGACCCCCGTGATCAGCCGCTCGAACCGTAGTGCGGGAAACTGCGCAAAAAGTGGGAAGACTGCAAGGAATCCGGCCAACCAACGCATGCGCTTACCCCCCGTGGGTGAAATGAGTAATGGTTTCGATGTGGTAAGTCTGCGGGAACAGATCAATCACTTGGCACTTTTCGATGGCGTAGCCGGCTTCGAGCAGTGCCTTGGCATCCCGCGCCATGGTGGACGGGTCGCAGGATACGACCGCGATCTGCCGCGGTTGCAGCCGAATCAAGTCCCGCACCACGCCCGCGCCGAGCCCCGCCCGCGGCGGATCGGCCAACACAAACTCCGGCTTCCGCTGCATCGTTTCGAGGAACAGATCCGCGTTCGCCCGGTGGTGCTCCACGGTCGTTTTCGCCCGCCGGCAGTTCACTTCCAGGTCCGCCAGTGCCGATTTCGAACTCTCGACGGCAACCACCTTCGTGAAACGGCTCGCCAGCGGAATGCTGAACAATCCGACTCCGGCGTACAACTCGAGGGCCAACTCGCCCTTTGCGTCCCCAATGGCCGTTTCCACCAATTGCTTGAGCAGAAAGCGGTTCACCTGAAAGAACGATTTGTGGCTGACCCGAAACCCTTCGTACTCCAACGCCCCCGTGATCGCCCCCGGGATTTCGTTCTCGCACCAATCGAAGAAGCTGCGCGCCACGCGCCGCCCGGCCATCGTTTCGATGACGTTTACCTGCACTTCCTTCTCGTTTGTAAACAGTTCGAGCGAGCGCAGGAAGCCCGGCCAACGGGAGTTCTTCAACATCCCGCGAATAATCTGCAAACTTTCATTCAGCCTGGGCGAAGCGATCGGGCACTGCTCAATCGGCTCCAGCTTGTGCGACCCGCCCTCTTTGAATCCCAAGCGCACGCCTTCAATGTGAACCTGGATCCGGTTGCGATAGCCAAACGGCTCGCCGGCGATCGTGCCGATTTCGCCGGGAATTTCAATCCGGCCGATGCGCGCGAAGACCTCGCGCACAATCGCCGCCTTCTGCTCCACCTGGAACTTATATTCGGCATGCTGATAATGGCAACCACCACAAATGCCAAAATGCGGACAGGGCGGAGCCACCCGATGGGGCGACGGCTTCAGCACTTCGTCGACGCGCGCCTCCAACATGTCCTTGCGCTCGCGCGCCACTTCCACTCTGACCTGCTCGGCGGGGAGCACATACGGCGTCAACACGACGCGACCTTCGTGACGACTCAGCCCGTCGCCACCGTATACCAATTTTTCTACTTCAATCTGCACTCTCTCTATTGTGGACTAGTAGACTGGAAGTTGGCGATGAAAGCACGTGTCTTCTCCGGGATGCAGCCCACCGGAAACCTTCATATAGGCAACTACCTCGGCGCCCTCCGTAATTGGGTCAAGCTGCAGCATGAATACGAGTGCATTTTTTGCATCGTCGACCTCCACGCCGTCACGGTGTATCAGAAGCCGGAAGAGCTGCGCGAAAAAATTCGACAAGTCGCCGGCCTTTACCTCGCCGCCGGAATCGATCCCGCCGTCAGTTCGCTCACGGTGCAGTCGAGCGTGCCGCAACACGCTGAACTCGGTTGGCTGCTGACCTGCGTGACCCCCCTTGGATGGCTCGAACGCATGACGCAGTTCAAAGCCAAGTCCGAGGAGGCCGAAACGATTGGCGATGGGCTGCTGCAATACCCGGTCCTGATGGCGGCGGATATTCTGCTCTATAACGCCGCCGTCGTCCCGGTCGGGGATGATCAACGCCAACATATGGAACTGGCCCGGGATATCGCCGAACGATTTAATCACTTGTACGGCGAAACGTTCGTCGTGCCTAAAACCAGCCTTCCCATGGTCGGCGCCCGCGTAATGGGGCTCGACGATCCGACGAAGAAAATGAGCAAGTCGGCCACTGGCTCCGGCCATGCCATCGGCTTGCTCGACAAGCCCGAAGAGGCCCGCAAAAAAATCATGCGGGCCACCACCGACTCCAACCCCGCGGTCGATTTTGAAACGATGGGCCCCGGTGTGCAGAATCTGCTCGGTATCTTTCAGGCGTTTACCGATTGGTCCGACGACGCGATGAAACAGCACTTCACCGGGCTTCGCTACGGCGACCTGAAGAAGACCGTGGCCGAGGCCGTCCTCGCGGGCTTGGAGCCAATCCAGAAGCGGTACGCCGAAGTCATGGCGGATCCCGGCTATCTCGAAACGGTTCTGCGGCAAGGTCGTGACCGGGTCACCCCCATCGCCGCCGGCATCGTCAAAACCGCCAAAGAGCGGATGGGTCTCTACACCATCGCGCCATGACCGAGCGTCGCCGCGTCACCCTCACGGACTACTGGCAACTCCTCCGCGGCAATCGAAACTACCGGTTGCTTTGGAGCGCACAGGTCATCAGTGAAATCGGCGACTGGTTCTTCACGCTCGCGCTCTACAACCTTCTGCTCGATTTCACAGGCAAGGCCGAATCCATCGGCTTCGCTTTCGTGCTTCAGGTCTTGCCGCAGTGCCTCACCGCTCCGGCCGCCGGAGTGCTCAATGACCGGCTAAGCCGCCGTAAGGTGATGATGTTCGCCGACCTCTGCCGGGCGCTCATCATCGCCTGCATGCTCTTTGTTCGCACCCCGGCGATGCTGCCGCTGCTCTACGTCCTGCTGTTTCTCGAAACTGTAATGTGGGGCCTGTTCGAACCGGCCCGCTCTTCCATCGTCCCGAACATCACCACCGGCGATGAGGTCTTCGTCGGCAACGCCCTCAGCTCGACAACTTGGAGCTTCAATTTCGCCATGGGCTTCACCTTTGGCGGCATTGCACTGGCCTTGTTGGGCCGCGAAGCAGTCTTCGCCATTGATGCCTGTTCGTTTATCGCTTCGGCCTTGATTGTGCGCCGGATGAAGTTTCATGAACCTCACACCGAGGGCCACGCTCCGTTGCACTGGCGGGATCTCTACGATTTCAAACCGATTCTCGAAGGGGTGCGCTATGTGCGGCGAGACGCGCGTATGCTGGCCACCCTGTTCGTGAAATCCGGCAACTCCATCATCGCGTCCAACTGGGTTCTGCTCACGATGCTCGGCCGCGACAAGTTTGCCGTCACCTGGCTCGGCGCCGCTCCCGAACGCGCTGCCGCGCTAGGCGTCAGCCTGCTGATGGGCTCCCGTGGCATTGGAGCCCTCACCGGTCCCATCCTGCTCGGCTACATCGCGGGCCGCAATCAAACGCGCCAACGCTACGCCATCCTGATTGGCTTCGTGGTGGCTTCGCTCGGTTACCTCATCCTGAGCCAAGCCCCCACCATGCCCATTGCCTGCCTCGGCATTGTCATCGCGCATATGGGCAGCACGGTCACTTGGGTGGGCTCGACGACGCTGCTGCAAATCAATACCGACGATAAGTTCCGCGGCCGCGTGTTCTCGGCCGAGTTCGGCATCGCGGTCATCGTCATGTCGCTGGCGAGTTCTTCGGCCGGGGTGTTGATCGATCGCGGTTGGACGCCCCAAAACGTCGCCGGACTCACGGCGACCCTCCTGCTTCTGCCCGTCCTCCTCTGGGGCCTGGTGCTCGCTAACTGGAAACGACTCGAATCGCCGCGAACCCCTCTTCTGGCCCCGGACGAACCAACCGTCCCGCCATTAGCTCCATAACCTCCGCGGGGACGACGCGCGTTCTTTTGGCGTTCCGGGCGAGGCACAACGCCAGCGGCAGATCAAAAAACACGGCCTCGCAATCCGCCCCGGCATCGTGGGCAATTTTCACCCAAATCCGCCTCTCCCGCTTGGTTAGATTGGTCGAGTCGATGTACGTCGTCGACGCGCCCAGCCGGAGTCGCAGCCGCAACAAATGCCGGAGCAGCGCGAACACCTCGCCGTGAATCGTCTGGTCGGCTTCGTCGTCGCGGAGCAGTTTCCGCATCGCATCGGACGACAAAGCACCCCCGCCCTGCTTTGCCAACCAAGTCGACTTGCCCGACCCCGGCAAGCCGACCAGCACTACCACTCGCTGTCTAGGCGAGGACATACCGCTGTGCCGTTTGTAGCCGCTGAGCAATCTCCTGCCGCAGGCCGATCGTGTTGATCGGGTCATACTTGGCCAAGCGCCGCTGCGCGGCAAGTTGAATCCGCAGATCGTCACCTTCAGCACAGGCCGCCAGCACCATCCGCGCATGACCTTCAATTTTTCCGATGGCGTCTTGCAGAAACACCGCCGTCATCTTCGGCGCCACGTTATGCTTCTGGCTCCGCAACTGTACGGACTCCATGGCAAACGCCTGCATCGTGATATCGCACAACGCGGCCAGAATCTCCTGCTGGCTATCGAGTTCGGCAAGAAAGCGCTGATAGGCAACGCCCAAGCAGAGCAACGCCACCTTCTTCGCCGCTTTGACGAGGTCCGTCGGCCCGCTGCTCAAGCTCGGTCCGGCCAAAAGCTCGCCCTGTAACTTCTTCACCGCCGCCACCAGCGGCAACTGCCCGCGCTGCGCCCGCTTCAGAATCATGCCGGTCGCCAGCATCCGATTGATTTCGTTGGTGCCTTCAAAAATCCGGTTGATGCGCGAATCGCGATAGGCCCGCTCGACGAGATAGTCCTGATGATAGCCATAGCCGCCGTGGATCTGCACACCCTCGTCCACCACATAATCCAGCGCTTCGCTGGCGAACACTTTGATGTAGGAACACTCCGCCGCGAACTCCTCGACCGCCTTCAACTTCACCGCCGCGGCGTCGGCCTGCGCCCAACTCCAACCGGTGAGCTTCTCCTGAATCATGCCGGTAACGCGGTAGCTCATCGTTTCCGCGGCATAGGTCTGAATCGCCATCTCGGCCAGTTTGGCCTGAATCATGCCGAACTGTCCAATCTGCTTGCCAAACGCGACCCGCTCCTTTGCGTATTTCAAGCTCAGGGAAAGCACGTTCTTCATGCCGCCCACGGCAAACGGGCCCAGCTTCAACCGCCCGAGGTTCAGGATGTTGAAGGCGATGATGTGCCCGCGGCCGATTTCGCCCAGGACGTTTTCTACCGGCACTTTGACGTTGTCGAGGAACACGGGCGTCGTCGAACTGCCCTTGATTCCCATCTTCTTCTCTTCCGCCCCGGCCGAAACCCCGGGGGTCGCGCGCTCGACGAGAAACGCGGTGAACTTCTCGCCGCCGACCTTGGCGAACACCGTGTACAGGTCCGCCGCGCCGCCGTTGGTGATCCACATCTTCTGGCCGTTCAGCGTATAGTAAGTGCCGTCTTCGGAAAGATCGGCTCGCGTTTTCACCGCCAACGCATCGGAACCAGCCTGCGGTTCGCTGAGGCAATAAGCGCCAATCATCTCCGCCGAAGCCAGCCTCGTCAGATACTTTTCCTTCTGCGCGGGGGTTCCGTAAAGCAACACCGGCAAGGTGCCAATACCGCTGTGCGCCCCGTGCCAACCGGCGTAGGAGCCATCTTTCGCAATCCCCTCGGCCACAATCATCGCCGAGGTCAGGTCCATCTCCATGCCGCCGTAAATCTCCGGCACCAGCACCGCGGTCAGCCCCAGTTCGGCCGATTTCCGCAGTACCCGCACCGCTACCCCGGGCTCCTGGTGCTGAATCGCCTCCAGGTTGGGTTCAATCTCTTTGGCCGAGAACTCCTCGGTTGCTTTGGCAATTGCGCGATGTTCCTCGGTGAAATCTTCCGGGGTAAATACCTGCGCCGCCGTCTGGTCTTCGACTAAAAATCCGCCGCCTTGCATCGCTTCACATCCTTTCGAAAATTCCGGCTGCGCCCTGTCCGCCGCCGATACACATCGTTACCATGCCATACCGATGATTGCCGCGCTCCATTTCGCGCAGAATCGTGGCTGTTAATTTTGCGCCCGTGCATCCCAACGGATGCCCCAAGGCAAGCGCGCCGCCATTCCGGTTCACGCGTTCCGGGTCCAGGCCCGCTTCGCGCATCACCGCCATCGCTTGCACGGCGAACGCTTCGTTCAACTCGATCACCCCGATCTGGTCCAGCGTCAAACCCGCCAACCGCAGAGCTTTCGGGATCGCGACCACCGGGCCGATCCCCATCACCTCCGGCCCCACGCCGCCGACGGCAAAGCTGACGAACCGGGCCCGTGGCTTCAGTCCCAACGCCTGCGCCCGTTCCGCCGACATGACGAGCGCTGCCGCGGCACCGTCCGAAGTTTGCGACGAGTTGCCCGCCGTCACAGTGCCCTTCACGTGGAACGCCGGCTTCAGCTTGGCCAACGCCGCCAGCGAAGTATCCGCCCGCGGCCCTTCGTCTTTGCGAAACGAACCCACGGGAATCAACTCGTCATCGAACTTGCCCTGCTCCTGCGCTGCAATCGCTTTCTGATGGCTGGCCAACGCAAACGCGTCCTGTTCTTCACGGCTGATCCCGTAACGCCGCTGCAAGTTTTCCGCCGTCAGGCCCATATTTATATAGGCCTCCGGCCGATGCTCCACGAGATACGGGTTCGGGGCAATGCGCACCATCGCCATCGGCAGCATGCTCATGCTCTCGGTGCCGCCAGCGATCAGCGTCTCGGCCATCC
>JBBRIO010000136.1:0-10334 GCA_038220855.1 Bryobacterales bacterium
AGAAACCGCCGCCTACATCATCAACAAAAACCCGGCCCCCGACGCAAAACTCATCGTGGACCTCAGCCTGAAGCACAAATAGGACCGGGAAAAATGAGACCCCTTACCCTGGGATTGCTTGTCGTAGCCGCGCTAGCCGCACAACAACGGGTCGAAGTTACCCTCGAACGTCGCGACACCGGAACATGGAAAAGTGCCGACCCCGGTCACGTCTTCGCGAATGGAGATCAAGTCCGGTTTCGCTTCAAAGCCAATTTTACCGGCTTTCTCTATGTCGTCAACGAAGGCACCTCCGGCGAAACGGCCACCCTGTTCCCTTCAGCCGAAACCGGCACCGATAATCGTGTCGAAGCCGGCCGGGATTACCTCATTCCCGGTAATCAGGGTGCCTTTCGACTCACCGGTCCCGCCGGCTTCGACACCGTGTATTGGATCGTCTCCCCCGTCCGCCTAGGCACCGAAGCTCCCCGCTACAAGCCCTTGCCCGCACCGCCCGCGCCGGGTTCGGCCCCACCGAATCTGCAGCCTCGATGCGACGACGCCATCTTCCGAGCCCGCGGGGAATGCGTCGACACCTCTGCTGGCCTCAAAAAGAACGAACTCCCCGCCCTCCGCTCGCGCGAACTGCTGTTCCTGCGCAAGGAAGAACGCATGGTCGTCGCAGCCCCGCCGCAGAGTACCGGCCCCTTCTCTTATCAGTTCCGCATCGCCCATCGCTAACTCTGGACCGTTTATGAAACACCTCTGGCTACTCATCTCCGTCGCCGCGATCGCCTGGGCGCAGACGGCCCAGCCGCAAAAAAAGGCCCGGGACCTGAAATACGAAAAGGATCCCGAACCCATCACCCCCGCCTCTACCGGCGTGTCCATCCCCCGTAGCTACGCCCTCATCATCGGCGTGGGCGATTACAAAAACCTGCCACCCAGTGCCAAGCTCGAATTCGCCGAACGCGACGCCGAGTCGATCTACTCCGTCCTGATCAGCCCCGAAGGCGGCAATTTCCGCGCCGAAAACGTTCGTAAATTGACCGGCTCCCGCGCCACGCTCGCCAACCTCCAAAAGGAGATCGATGGTTGGCTCCCCTCCGTCGCCAAAGCCGACGACCGGGTTCTCGTCTACTTCGCCGGTCACGGTTTCGTCGACCCCAAAACCGGCCGGGCCTACCTCGCCCCGTATGACCTGGACCCCAAAAACATCGCCGGCACCGGCTACAGCATGGAGCAACTCGGCTCGGTAATCGGCTCGAAGGTCCAAGCTAAGTGGAAGGTGCTGCTGACCGACTCCTGCCACAGCGGTGCCATCACCCCCGAACAGGGTGAGGTCGTCAATAAATCCCTGCTCGATCTCAACCGGTCGATGTTTTCGATGACCGCCAGTCGAGCCCGCGAACGCTCCTTCGAATCGAAGGACTGGGGCGGAGGCCACGGCATCTTTACCTACTACGTCGTCCGCGGCATGGAAGGCTACGCCGACGAGTCCAAAGACGGCATCGTCACCGCTGACGAACTCGCCGAGTATGTTCGAACCAACGTCCGGGAAGCCACCAAGGGCCAGCAGAACCCCACCTCCGACAAGGGCAACTTCGACGCGCAAATGCTGCTCGCTTTCAACCCCTCCGGCACCTCCCCCGGAAAAGCCCCGGCCCCCAAATTCGGCACCTGGATCTTCGAAGCCAACATGGACAATGTCGAGGTCTTCCTCGACGGCAAGTCCGTCGGCACCGTCAGCAAAGGAACCCCCCTGCGCCTGCCGGGCCTGCCTCCTGGCGCGCATTCCGTGAAGGGAGTGCGCCTCGGCTATGAGCCAGACGGTCCCCGGGAAGAAACCGTCTATCCGGGTCAGGAATCGACGATCAGCATCAAAATCAGCGTCCCGCGTCGCCGCACGAAAGCGGCGCTCGATTCGCTTGAAAAGGGCGTCGAACTCTATAATAAAGGCACCGCTGACAACTACAAAAAAGCGGCCCTTGAACTCCGCGCCGCCCTCACCGCCGACCCTCAGTTCTCCCAAGCCTGGCTCTACCTCGGCCGCGTGCAGCGCGATCTTTTCGAGGTCGAAGAAGCGGAGAAATCGTTTCGCAAAGCGCTGGAAATTGACCCCGACTACACCGAAGCCCGCGCCACCTTCGGGGGCATGCTGCTCGACAACGGCAGCTACGATGAGTCCATCCGTCAGCTGACCCAAGTCGTCCAACGCGACCGCAAACAAGCTACCGCGTGGTACCTGCTCGCGCAAGCCCAGCGCATCAAAGAGATGTACCCCCAGTCCATCGAATCCGCCCGCCAAGCCATCACGCTGGCGCCGCAGAACGGCGAGGCCTACTTCTGGCTCGCCGAAAGCCAGCGGATGAGCGGGCAATATGCCCCTTCTGTCCAGTCGTATCAGCAGTACCTCAACCTCAGCGACTTCGATTCCAAACTCTCCGGCAAGCTCAACTACTACGTGCTCGGCTACCTGGCCGGCATCGGCAAGAAGAAGCGCGCCGCCCAGCGGGACGTCTGGGCCGAACTCCGCAGCATGGCCTACTTCGGCCTCTGTGACTGCGAACGAAAACGCGAAAACTTCGACGCCGCCATCGCCTACTGCCAACGCGCCCTCCGCTACGACCCCCAGGACGCCTTCTCCCATTACGTCCTCGGCCTCAGCTACGCCCGCAACGCGGAGAAAAAACAAAGCGTGGAACTCTATGCCGCCGCCCTCAAACACTTCCGCCGCATGCTCGACCTGAACGCCGATCTCACGGAAAGCGCGTACGCCAAAAAGAACGTTCAGGCGATCGAAGCCGCCCTCCGCTAGTCCCTCCTCCTCCCTAAATCCGGTGAAATCCCTTTAGAATCTCGCGCGTCGAATACCGCAACGCAATCGGCCGTCCGTGCGGACAGTTCGTCGGATACTCGCACTCGGCCAATCTGGCCAGCAACCAGTCCATCTTCGTTTGGTCGAGCCGCATGTTGATTTTAATGGCTGCCTGACAAGCGATCGATGCCGCAATGTTACGCCGCAACTCGTCCAAACTCGCCCCGCGCAACTCCCGTTCGGCAACCTCTAAAATCTCGAACAGGATCCGTTCAATCTGCCCCGGTTTCACATCCACCGGTGCCGTCTTAATCGCAATCGTCCGGTTCCCAAACGGCTCGCTTTCAAAGCCGCTCGCCCCCAGCTCGTCCGCAATGCGAGCGTACTCAATCTGCTGGCCGGCCGTGAGTTCCACCACCATCGGGATCAGCAGTTGCTGCTTTTCTAGCCGCCCCGCCGCCCGCTGCTTCAGCACCTGCTCGAACAGGATCCGTTCATGCGCCACGTGCTGATCCACAATCCAGAGCCCGTCCCGCCCGGCGGCGATGATAAAGCTCTCGTGCAGTTGCCCAATCGGCCGAAGGTCTTTCAACACGTCCAAACTCGGCATGCCGTCCAGTTGAACGCCATCCGGTGCGCCGCCGTGATGGTTCGGTACCTTCAGCCGCGACGGAGCAACATCCACGGAAGGGGCAACCGGAGCCGCGGCCGCTGGCGGCAGAAAATCGCCGCTCGGCGCTGCTCGGCCCATGAATAAAGGCAGATCCGCCTCCCCTACCCCCAGCGCGCCCGCCGTCGGCTCCGGCACCACACTCCGCCACTCGGGCAACTCCAGCCGGGCGTTCTCCATCGTCTGGGTGAACTCCGAATACGGCAGCACCGCCCCGGCTTGCGGACGCTGGGTCTCCGCCATCGGAAGCTCCGACGCCGGCCGCGCCTCCATCAACGATCCCCGAATCGCGTCCCGCACGAAGTCGTGGACGAACGAACTATGCCGGAATCGGACCTCCGTCTTCGACGGATGAACATTGACGTCCACTTCTTCGGCGTCACAATCGAGAAACAGCAGCGCAAACGGATAGGCACCCGGAGGCATCAGATTGTAGTAAGCCGCCGAGATGGCGTGCAGCAGTAGACGGTCCTTAATCAACCGCCCATTCACAAACAGGTAGATCGAACTCCGGTTGTACTTTTGCACCTGCGGCCGCGAAACGAACCCGCGAAGAAGGAATGGACGGACCAAATCTTCCGGGGCAACCTCCTGCGCGTGGGGATGAGGCGGCGGTAGTTTCAACTCCACTTCGCGGAGCCCCAAGTCAATCAAGTCATCCAGAACCTGCGCCCCGAAAACTTGAAACACCCTTTCCCGTACCGTGCCGACCGGTGTCACATGGAGCAGTTCCCGGTAGTCGTGATGCAGTTCAAACGTCTTGTCCGGGTGCGCTAGCGAATAGTGGGTTACGAGCGACGCAATGTGCGCCAACTCCGTCTGATCCGACCGGAGAAACTTCTTCCGCGGCGGAACATTGAAAAACAGGTCGCGAACGGTCAGAATCGTGCCGGCCGCTAGCGCCGCCTCTTCGCACTTGATCATCTTCCCGCCCTGGATCTCGACCCGCGTACCGGTCGTCTCTTCCGGTGCCCGCGTCTCCATCGTGAGCCGGGAAACACTCCCGATCGAAGGCAGCGCCTCTCCTCGAAAGCCCAGCGTCGCGATGGATTGGAGATCCTTCAACGACGATAACTTCGATGTGGCATGGCGTTCAAAGGCCAACATCGCGTCATCGCGCAACATGCCATGACCATCATCGGTGATGCGGATTAACCGCCGTCCGCCGCTCTCCGCTTCTACCCGGATCGCCGTCGCACCCGCGTCGAGAGAATTCTCGAGCATCTCCTTGACCACGGACGCCGGTCTTTCGACCACTTCACCTGCCGCGATCTGATTCGCTACGGCGTCCGGAAGAACGCGAATTCGCCCCATTAGGCCCTATTGTACTTTGATCCCGCGTTCGTCGAGCAGTTCCCCGGTCACCCGCAGCAGATTCAACAAATTCCGCCGATACAGAACCGTCTGGTTCACGAGCGCCGCTTCGGCATTCACGAGACGCGTCTGGGCATCCAGGACGAAGAAGATCACCGACGTTCCCAAGTCATACTTTTTCTGTTCGGCGTCCAACTGCTTCTGCGCGAAACCCTGGGCGACTACCGCCAATTTCACGCTCGCCTTCGACGACTCCACTTGACTGACAGCATTCAAGACCTGCTGCCGAACGTTCTGTTCCGTGCTCCGGCGCGCCAGAATATCCTGCCGCTTGTTCACGACCGCATCGGCATAGTTCGCCGCCGCCGCCCGATCCCGAATCGGCAGACGCATCGTCAAACCGAACGAATAAATGGGGAAGCCAAAGCCAAAAACCTGGTCCAAGGCATCTCCGAAGCCACCAGGAATAATCGTCGTGTTCGGGCCAAACCGCTGAATGAACCGGCCGCCGCGCCCCGTCGAAATGTAAGTTCCACGCAGGGAAAAGTCCGGGCGAAGAAGATTCGTCTGCTGCCTCAAAACCAAGTCGTCGGTCTGCAACTCTTCGGTGATCGACCGAATTTCAGGTCGCAACCGCAACGCCTTCTCAACCGCTTTCTCCCGGTCGATCTCGGCATTGTCCGCCGGAGGCGTCACCGACTCCGTCAGACTGATCGGCATCTGGCGGAATTTCACATCCAAATCCGCCCCCATCTGCCGACGTAACACATCCTCGGCTTGCTGCAAACGATACCGGGCCTGCAATACCTGAATCTCCGCCGAGGCGTAGTTGGCTTCCGGCTGATAAATGTCCAGCGGGCTGATCGCCCCGAGTTCCAACTCCCGCCGCGAACGCTTCAACGCTTCCGCCGAAAGTTCAAGCGCCTTTTCCTGCACCCGCAGGCTCTCGCGCGCTCCGATCAAATCCCAATAGGCTTGCTCGGCCGTCGTCAAAAGCTGGAAAACCGTCGTTAGAAAGTTCTCCTGACCGATCCGCAAACGGCTGCGGGCAATCGTAATCGGTAGTTTGTTGATCGCTGTTCCCCGGTTCCGCAACAACGGAATGGTCACTCCGGAAACTAACTGCGCGTTCAATGCGGGATTGAAAAACGCAAACGAGTTGTTCGTCGACACTTTACTGGCCGTGAACCCGCTGTTGAACTGAACGCCGTTGGCGAGCGTTTGATTGTAGGAAAAATTACTCGGCTGCGAAAGCTGGTTCAACGTCTGGGCACCTTCGAGCGAATTGGTCGTCGGAGTGATCGTTCGCTGACTGTTGAAACTCCCGGTCAGGAAAGGGTCGAACGGAGCGTAGGCGCGGGTGATCGCGTTCCGCTGAATCTCCACGTTGAGCCGCTGCACATCAATGTCGACATTATTCGCGAGCACCAGCTGCAGATAACTCCGCAACGATAATTCCAGCTTGTTATCGACCGCATAATCGACAAACTTAGCCGGTAGTCGGAGCTCATACCGAGGAGCAAGCTGCCCAAAGTGCCGGGTGAAATAGGCCTTCTGCCCAAAGATCGGAGCCTCCAAAAGGTCCTTGTCTTTCTTTGTGTAACTAAAGACCTCCTCGGGAGCCGCCGTCGAGCCCAGCGGTGCAACCGCCTGTTGAGCAAAAGAACTAGTCGTGACCACGGTTACCGTGGCGAGAGAAAGAAGTCGATGTTTCCAATTCATGCGGAACCAAATAGGGGCCAAAAACTAGGACTCCCAAAATCCTCTTATTCGTAACGTATGGCTTCGATCGGATCGAGCCGTGCGGCCTGCACTGCCGGATAGATCCCGAACAGCAAACCAATACCGCAAGAGACACCCAACGCGACGACGATCGACGAGGTCGTCACCACCGTGGACCAACCGGCGGCGGAAGCAATAATCTGCGAAAGGGTCACACCAAATGCGACTCCAATTAAACCACCCAACGTCGAAATCAGCACCGCCTCGGTCAGGAACTGGCGCACAATGTCCTTCTGCTTGGCACCGATAGCGCGGCGAATCCCAATCTCGCGCGTCCGCTCCAGCACCGTCGCAAGCATGATGTTCATGATGCCAATGCCACCCACCAGCAGCGATATCCCCGCAATACAAATCATAACGATACTGAAGATAAAGCCCGTCCGGCGGCGCTGTTCCAGCAGCCCGGCTGGCACCGTAATCGCAAAGTCACCCGCGTCCTTATGAGTCGCCGTGAGAATAGCGTTAACCACGTTGGCCGTCTCAATGGAATCGGTCCCCGTGGCAACCTTGATATACATGCCATCGATCTCGTCCTTCAAGTACGAGTTGTTATCTTCAAACCGGCGCACCACCGTGTTCAACGGCGCAATGACCAGGTTATTGCCACTCGACACCTCGAGCCCCTCAACCCCGGAATCAGCTGTCGCCTGTTGCGCCAAAACGCCAATCACCTGGAGCCAAGTATCGTTGATCTTGATAAACTTGCCGACGGCGTTGTCGTAACCCAATAGGTTAACCTTCGCCATTTCACCGAGCACGCAGACCGGAGCCGAGCGCGAATCGTCCTCGTCATTGAAGAAACGTCCTTCGATAATCTTCAAACTGTTGATCTGCAGGTAATTCGGCAACACCCCAATCAGAATCGGGGCTTCCGCCGAAGTCTTCGGCAACACCTTTTGTGGCTTGAATCGTTTGCGAGGGGTCAACGCCTCAATGCCTTGTACATTTTCCTTAATCGAACGGAAATCCCGGAACGTCATCCCCGGAGAGATCACTCGCCGTGCCTGCAATTCATTGCGATCAACAGCTTCCTTCGACTCGATGATGATGTTATTCACGCCCAAAAGGTCAATGTAACTCATCATTTCCTTCTGAGCACCGGCGGTGATCGACAACATCGCCACCACCGCACCCACGCCGAAGATCATGCCGAGCATAGTCAACCCGCTGCGAAGCTTGTGGACCAGCAAGCTGGCCAAGCCCATTTTAATTTCAGGACCAATATCTGCGATTAACGACATACGTTCGTCTCCTCTCCGGCTCGATCTTAGGACTTCCCGCCCGGCAATGCGTTCATCGGGCCAGAAGAACCGCTGCCCTTGTCCTGTTTGCCCTTCGTTCCCGGCTTGGCCGTTGGATCCGTCAGGGCCACAACCTCATCCTTCTTCAGCCCCTCGGCGACGATTAGGGTCGAGTCGCTTCGCTTCAATGGCTTAATCAGCCTCATCTCAAACTTCTCGTTTTTCTTCACGTAAACGACCAGTTTGCCATCGTTTTCAAAGACCGCCTGAGCCGGAATATTTACGGCGTTCGGGATCTTCTCCACAATGATTTCGACGTCGGCCAACAAGCCGGGTCGCAGCAGAACGTCGAGTTGGGAGTCCTGGTCAGGAGGAGGGGGAAGTTTGGCATTCTTAATGTCGGCTTCGCTGAAACGACCGGTGCCTCCACCCATCCCGAAGCCAGGACGACCCTCGCCGCCACCACCACCGCCACCACGCCGACCGCGCCCTTCGCCGCCTCCAGCCGCACCCGGCGCGCCGCCCGCAGCCACCGCTGCGTCTCCGGACGGCTTTGCACCCGCCGTAGCCGGGCGCTGTCCGCCCGACTGCTTCATCACATCAGCCATCAATTTCTGCCGCTCTTCCGCGGAAAGGTCCTGCATAGTCCGACCCTTCAATGCCTTCTGAATCGCGTCTCGCATCTTCTGCCGGTCGGCATCGGACATCGCCGCGCCGCCAGCCCCGCCGGCGGTTCCGCCGGGCCCGCCCATCGTCATAGTCATCCGACGCGGACCGTCGGCACCCGCCGCCCCCGGTGCGCCCATACTTCCACCCATGCCACCGGGCATACCACCACCAGGCATACCGCCCGGGGCCCCGCCGCCCCCCCCCATCATCGCGGCGCCGCCCTGAGCCATCATCATCGACGCCATCCCGCCAAACGACGGCACCGGGGGCTTCTTCCGATTCGCGTCGGCTGTCGCCAGAATCTTGGCAACCTCCTCCGGCTTGGCACCCAAGGCAGTCAGCAGCTCTCGCATGTCAATCGAGAAAATCACATCAAACTTCTTCGCCGGATCACTCGACATCACGTTGGCACTCGCCGTCGACGACATCGATTTGATCTTGCCGTCAAACTGCTTACCCGGAACCGCGTCAAGACGCAGCACCACCGCTTGGCCTTCATTCAGATTCGCGCGGTCTAACTCGCCGACCCTCCCCAGAACTTCGAGCTCAGAGAGGTCAAGCACATCCGCAATCGGCATGCCAGGCTGAACTTGATCGCCTTCCCGAATGTCCGGTACGTCGAACCCAACACCCATCCGACTCGTCTGATTCTGCCGAACCGCGATCAACCCGCTCATCGGCGCCAGCACCTTCACTTGGCTCAGCCGAGCCTTCTCGCGCGCCAGTTCCACCACCGCCTTCTGACGTTTCTCCCGCAAAACTGCCAACTCCGCTTCCGCCTGTTCCTGGCGCGACTTGATGTCGCTTTCGAGCTGCTTCAACCGCCGCTTAGACTCTTCCAAGTTCAAATCGTTTCGTTTGGCGTCAATCGGCGAAAGCAACTCGTTCCGTTTCACCTCAAGCTCAGAACGACGCACCGCGTAACGGGCCCGCAATAACTCCACCTGATCCGAATTATTCCGAATCGCCAAGTCGGCCTGCGACTTCTTAAACTGCTCGTCAATCTGATCGATTTCAAGCTGCTTCTCTTCCAACCGGGACAGAAGTTCCGCGTCGTCAAACTCCACAACGAGATCCTTGTCCCGCGCAAACGAACCAATTTCGGCGAGCTTAGTCACCTGCACGGTACCGAACAAATTGGGCGCCGTTAAGGTCGCCGAACGCACCGCCCGCAATTCGCCCCGCGCAAAGGTCTTTACGATAATGTCGCCTTGCCGAACTTTCGCTGTCGGAATCAACGATTGCCGCTGCGGTAACTGCTGGACGAATCGGTAACCCGCCCACGCCGCACCCACCACCACGGCCAATATGACCAATCGAATCAAAAGCTTCTTCATCTCGTCCCGCCTACAGTTTCTTCGCCCGCTTAGCCGCTTCGTTCGGGTCTTCCATCGCGATCGTATCGCCCGGATTCAAACCCTTCAGCACCACTAAGTCCGTTTCGTTCCGCTTTCCGACTTCGATCGTCCGAATCTCGAATCGGTCGCCCTTCTGAATCCACACCGCCGGCTTTCCCTTGTGCAGGAAACTCGCCCGCGCCGGAATTAAAACCGTATCCACCGCGCTCTCGATGATGATCTCCGCGCTGCTGCTCATACCGGGCCGTAAACGCGGGTCTACTTTAGTTAAAGTGGCCCGCGCGGGGAAGGTCTTCTCGGTCAAACCCATTCCTTTCCAAATCACCGCCGCAATTGGACTGATCCAGTCCAATTCCGCATCGAACTCTAACTCCGGAATCGCATCCACGCGAACCCTCAACTTCTGGCCTAACTGTAACTTGCCCCGATCAACTTCATCGAGCTTCAACTCCATACGCATCGAAGTAAGATCGGGAATCTCTGCAATCGCCGCTCCCGTCCAT
>JBBRIO010000137.1:0-10323 GCA_038220855.1 Bryobacterales bacterium
TTCCCGGCACGAGCAGGACGACGTTTTGCCGCCGGAGACGCTGAAGGGCTACTACGAGCGGATGAAGGATCAGTTCTCGACGGCGAACGTGAAGCTAATTTATTTGTCATTTTCGAACGAGACGGAAGAGTTGCAGGCGAAGAAAAAGGGCGAGGAGTTACATGCGAAGCTGAAGGCGGGGGCGGATTTTGTGGCGATTGTTAAGGAACACTCGAAGGATCAGACTTCGAAGGACAAGGACGGGGACTACCCGCCGGTGAAGCGGTCGGACGATATTCCGGAGAATGTGAAGGCGACTCTATTCGGGCTGAAGCCGGGCGAGTTTAGCTCTCCTTTGCGGTTGCCGAATGGATACTACCTGTTCAAATTGATCTCGTTTACGAACAAGACTTTCGATGAGGTGAAGGATACTTTGTACACCGACGTGAAGCAGCAGCGGAACCGCGAATGGCTGCAGCAGATGCGGACGAGCGTGGAAGTGAAGGTGGCGGCACCCGCCAAGTGATACGATGAAAGCACCCTCCGATGATCCAGACCGTCCCCGATATTCTGGCCCGCATCGTCGACGAAAAGCGGCGTGAACTGCGGGAAAATGCCGTCGATCCGCGGCTTGAGGAGTTGGCGTGGACATCCCGGCCGACCCGGCGCGATTTTCGGGCAGCGTTGACGGCGGAGCCGCCGGCCGTGATCGCCGAGATTAAAAAAGGCTCGCCGAGCAAGGGGATCTTTACGGACACGTTCGACCCGGCGGGGATCGCCTCCCAGTATGAGAAGGGCGGGGCGGCAGCACTTTCGGTGTTGACGGATCGCTCGTTCTTCTTCGGTTCGTTTTCTGATTTGCTGGCGGCGCGAGGGGCGGTCGGGCTGCCGGTGCTGCGCAAGGATTTCACGATTGCCGAGCAGCATGTGTGGGAGGCGGCGGCGCACGGGGCGGACGCGATCCTGCTGATTGCGGCGATTCTAAGCGTGGCGGAGATGCGGCAGCTACGGGAGTTGGCGGCGAGCCTTGGGCTGGCTTCGCTCGTCGAAGTGCACGACGGCGAGGAACTGAAACGGGCGCTGGATTCGGGGGCGGAGATTTTGGGCGTGAACAATCGGGACCTCCATACTTTTCGGGTCACTCTGGAGACTTCGTTGCGGTTGGCGGAGCGAATTCCGACAGGTGTAGTAAGAGTGAGCGAGAGCGGCATCCATGGGGCGGCGGACGTGAAAACGTTGCAGGGAGCGGGCTACCAGGCGTTTTTGGTGGGGGAGCACTTGATGCTGGCACCGGATCCGGCGGCGGCGTTGCGGGCGTTGCGGACATGATGGTAAAAGTCTGCGGGATTACGAATCAGGCCGATGCGGACGCGGCGGCAGGGGCGGGGGCGATCGGGTTCAACTTCTACGCGCCGAGCCCGCGGTATTTGACTCCGACGGCGGCGAGACAGATTGCGACGGCGGCGGGAGTTCTGCGGGTGGGGGTATTCGTGAACGAGCCTCGGGCGGGAGAGATTGCGCGGGAGGCCCGGCTGGACGTGGTGCAGTTGCACGGCGACGAGGGGGACGGTCCGGACGGGTTTCGAATTTGGAAGGCTTACCGGGTGACGGACGAGTTTTCAATAGAGAAACTGGCGTTTCAAGCAGAGGCGTTTTTGCTCGATGCCCCGAGCGAGTTGTACGGGGGGAGCGGGCATACGTTTGATTGGACCCGGGCGAAGGGGGCCGAGCGGAAGATTCTGCTGGCGGGGGGATTGGGGCCGGACAACGTGCAAGAGGCGATCCGGGCGGCGCAGCCCTGGGGAGTTGACGCGTGTTCGGGGTTGGAGTTGCGACCGGGAATTAAAGACCACGCACGGGTAGCGCGGTTCATCGAATTGGCATTAACAGCATGATTACTTCTTCACAACCTGATAACGGCGGACACTTCGGACCTTACGGCGGACGGTACGTCCCCGAAGTTTTGATGAATCCGCTGGACGAGCTCGAACAGGCTTACGCGGCGGCGCGGCAGGATCCGGCGTTTCATGCCGAGTTGGCGGGGCTGCTGAAAGATTACGCCGGACGGCCGACGCCGCTGTATTTCGCGAAAAGGCTGAGCGAGACGTTGGGCGGGGCGAAGATTTACATCAAGCGGGAAGACCTGCTGCACACCGGGGCGCACAAAATTAATAACGCGCTGGGGCAGATTCTGCTGGCGCGGCGGATGGGCAAGAAGCGCATTATCGCCGAGACCGGGGCTGGTCAGCATGGCGTAGCGACGGCGACGGTTTGCGCGCTCTTTGGTATGAAGTGCGTGATCTACATGGGCGAGGAAGACATGCGCCGGCAGCGGCTGAACGTGTTCCGGATGCGGTTGCTGGGGGCGACGGTGACGAGCGTGACGAGCGGAAGCCGGACGCTGAAAGACGCGATCAGCGAGGCGATGCGGGACTGGGTGACGAACGTCGGCGATACGCATTATCTGCTGGGTTCGGCGTTGGGGTCGCATCCGTACCCGATGATGGTACGGGACTTCCATAGCTGCATGGGCATTGAGGCGCGGGCGCAGATTTTAGAAAAAGAAGGCCGGTTGCCGGACCAGGTGATTGCTTGCGTGGGCGGCGGATCGAATGCCATTGGGATTTTCCATGCGTTCATACCGGATGCCGGGGTGAAGCTGGTCGGGGTGGAGGCCGGGGGACGGTCGCTCGCCCCGGGTGAGCATGCGGCGCGGTTTGCGGGCGGGAGCCCGGGGGTATTGCAGGGCTGCTATAGCTACGTGCTGCAGAACGGCGACGGGCAGATTTCGCTGACGCATTCGGTGAGCGCGGGGCTGGACTACGCAATGATTGGGCCGGAACATGCGTATTTGGCGGATGAGGGGCGGGCGGAGTATGTGCCGTGTTCAGACGCCGATGCGCTGGAAGCGGCTCAGACGTTGGCGCGGACAGAGGGGTTGATCCCGGCGCTGGAGAGTGCGCACGGGATCCACGAAGCTTTACGGCGGGCGCCGGAGGCGAAAGGGCAGATTTTCATTGTGAATCTGTCGGGGCGTGGGGACAAAGACATCGATATCTATCGTGACAATTTCAAAGAGCTGGATGAACCCGAGTCGAATTAGTCAACTATTTGCGCGGTGCCGCGCCGAAAACGAACCGGCGTTAATCGCCTACATCACAGCGGGGGACCCGTCGCTGGAACGGACGGTTTCGCTCGTCGAGGCGATGGAGTTGGGAGGAGCGGACCTGATCGAGCTGGGGGTTCCTTTTTCGGACCCGATTGCGGATGGGCCGGTGATTATGCGGGCGACCGAACGGGCGCTGGCCAATGGCGCGAGCTTGGCCGGGGTGCTCGAGGTGGCGCGACAGGTGCGGAAGCGGAGCGAGATACCGATGCTCCTGTTTTCCTACCTGAACCCGTTGCTGAAGTATGGGTTTGCGAAGCTGGCGGTGGACGCGGTGGCGGCGGGGATCGACGGCATCCTGATGACGGACGCGAGCGTGGAGGAGGCCGGGAAGTTTGTACCGGTGGTGCGGGCGGCGGGCTTGGACACGGTGTTTTTGGCTGCGCCGACTTCGCCCATGGAGCGGCTGCGGAAGGTGGCGGAGTTTTCTTCGGGATTTGTGTATTTGGTTTCCCGGACGGGGGTGACGGGGGTGCAGGATCAAGTGTCGGGGTCGGCGGCGGAGTTGGTCGAGAAGATGCGGCAAGTGACCGATTTGCCGTTGGCGGTGGGGTTTGGAATCGCTAAGGCGGCGGATGCCGGAGAGGTCGCGAAGATTGCGGATGGGGTGGTGGTCGGCAGCGCGTTTGTGCGGATTATTGAGAGCTACGCGGGGTCGCCGGAGTTGGAGAGCAAGCTGGAAGAGTTCACGCGCGAACTGAAAGAGGGCGCCAGGGCGGGGCGGGCGTGACGGCGGAAGAAGCGGCGCAGGCGGCACTGGCGGAGTGCCGGGCGCAGATCGACGAAGTGGATCGTCGAATCGTGGCGCTGTTGAACGAACGGGTGTTGGTGGTGCAGCGGATCGGGGAAATTAAGCAGAATTCGGGACTGAACGTATACGAGCCGAACCGGGAGAAGAAGGTTCTCGAGAACGTGTTAGGAACCAATGACGGGCCGTTGCCCGACGAGGCGGCAGTGCGGATTTTTGAACGGATCATGGACGAGATGCGGACGATTCAGCGGGATCGGATGCAGGAGAAGGAAAACTGATGCTAGTTGTGATGCAAGCGGACGCGACGGAAACGCAAGTGGAGCGCGTGATCGATAAGTTGGTGATGATGGGCTTCACGGTGCACAAGTCGACCGGGGTGACGCACACGGTGCTGGGGGGCGTGGGGCCGCAGGAGCAGTTTGATCCGCGCGAGTTTGAGGCGTTGGACGGGGTGAAGGAGTGCCATCCGATTGTGTCGCCGTACAAGCTGGCGAACAAGAGTTTTCGACCGCAGGGGACCGAGATCCACGTTCGCGGGGTTAGAATTGGCGGGCCGGAAGTGGTGGTGATGGCGGGGCCGTGTTCGATTGAGAACCGGGACCAGATTGAGCTGTCCGCGGAGATTGTGGCCAAGGCGGGAGCGAAGGGGATTCGCGGGGGGGCGTTTAAGCCGCGGTCGAGCCCCTACAGTTTTCAGGGGCTGGGGGAAGAGGGGCTGAAGATGATTCGGACGGCGGCGGACCGGCAGGGTCTATTTGTCGTGAGCGAAGTGATGGAGAAGAGCCAGATTGGGCTTTTGAGCGAGTACTCGGATGTTCTGCAGGTGGGGGCGCGGAATATGCAGAACTTCAATTTGCTGCGGGAGTTGGGGACGATTCGAAAGCCGGTGCTGCTGAAGCGCGGGATTGCGGCGACGATTGAAGAGCTGCTGCTGTCGGCGGAGTACATCATGTCGGGGGGCAACTACGAGGTAATTCTGTGTGAGCGGGGGATCAGGACGTTTGAGACGGCGACGCGGAATACGTTTGACGTGTCGGCGATTCCGGTGCTGCACGGGTTGACGCATTTGCCGGTGGCGGCGGATCCGTCACATGGGGTGGGCAAGCGGAATTTGGTGGCGCCGATGGCGCGGGCGGCGGTGGCGGCGGGCACGGACTTACTGCTGATCGAAGTACACCATGATCCGGACCACGCCTTAAGCGACGGGGCGCAGAGCTTGTTTCCGGAGCAGTTTGTGGAGCTGATGGAGCAGTTGCGGGGGATCGCCAAGGCGGTCGGCCGGAGTCTGTAAGTGATGGAGCGGGTGGCAATTTGCGGGGTGGGGCTGATGGGCGGATCGTTCGCTCTTGGCCTGCGCCGGGCGGGATTTACGGGTTCGATTGTAGGGGTTAGTTCAGAGCGAACGATTGCGGAGGCCGTGGAGTTAGGGGTGGTAGAGCGGGGAGTGACGCTGGAAGAGGCGGCAACGACGGCAGATTTGATTTACCTGGCGCAGCCGATTTTTAAGATATTGGAGGCGATTCCGGCGTTGGGGAAGATGCTGGGGCCGCAGGCGACAGTGACCGACGCGGGGAGCACGAAGGGGCAGATTGTGGCGGCGATGCGGGCGCATTTGCCGGCGGCGCAGTTCGTGGGCGGGCACCCGATGGCGGGGAAAGAGAGCCGGGGGGTACGGGGGGCGGACGGCGGGTTGTTTCGAGGGAGGACGTACGTATTGACCGCGGAGCATTGGCTGCGGGGATGGGTGGAGAAGATGGGGGCACGTGTGGTGATTTTGGGGGCGGAGGAGCACGACCGGGCGGTCGCGTATACGAGCCATTTGACGCAGTTAGTGGCGACGGCGCTGGCAGGGACGGTGACGAAGGCGTTGCCGGGGGAGGAGGTTCAGGTGAGCGGGCCGGGGTTGATCGATATGACTCGGTTGGCGCAGAGTTCGTTCGACGTTTGGCGGGATATTCTGGTGACGAATCGGGAGGAGGTGGACGGGGCGTTGGGGGCGATGATTGCGCGATTGGAGGGGATCCGGGCGAGTTTGGGGGAGAATGAAGGGCAGTTCGCGGAGGGGGCGGAGTTGCGGCGGCGGCTCGTGCGGAGTTTGAGCCTGGGGTAGTAGGAATTTCGGTTATACTTTGGGTATGAAGACTGCGATTTCAGTGCCGGATGAGTTGTTTGAAAGAGCCGAGGCGGAGGCGGGGAAGCAGGGGGTTTCGCGGAGTGAGTTGTATCAGGTGGCTTTGCGGGAATATCTGAAGCGGCGTGACGACGAAGATATAACTGAAAGTATAAACCGCTATCTTGAAGCTCACCCAGAGGACCGGGAGATGGATCCCTTCGTCCAGCTTGCTGGTGAAATTGCGTTAAGGCGAAGTGAATGGTGAAGCGGGGTCAGATTTGGTGGGCCGAACTACGAAGCCCAACCGGATCTGAGCCAGGTTACACACGACCGGTATTGATTCTCCAATCGGACCGATATAACAGGAGCGCGATTGGAACGATTGTAGTAGTCGTTTTGAGAAGTAATTTGCACTTGGCGTCAATGCCGGGAAACGTTCTGTTACGACGACGTGAGACGGGAATGGCGAAGGATTCCGTGGCGAATGTATCGCAAACGGCCGCAATGGATAGGGATGGGTTGACCGAGAAGATTGGCACGTTGCCACCGGAACTGATGCGGGCGGTGGAAGAGGGCGTGCGACTGCTGCTGGACCTTTAACTTTGGGGGACGGCTTGGGGTGCGGCGGCGGTTTGGGTGAGGCGGCCGTAGAGCCACCTTACGCCGTAGACGCTGCAGCCTAGGGCGACGCTGATGGCGGCGTTAACGACCAGGACGCTGGCGACCGTGAGGATGAAGGCGACCGCATCCGTGCGGCGCATCCGGGGGAGACGGGACCACGTGGACCAATCGAGGAGACAGAAGCCCATCCAGGCGGTGACGCCGGCGAGGGCGGAGATGGGGATATGGGCGACCAAGGCGGACCCGGCCGTTAGGAACAGCATGATGAAGGCCGCGTGGGAGAGGTTCGAGAAACGGGTGGTTCCGCCGCAGCGAACGTTGGCAAGCGAACGGGCCGGGATGCCGACGCTGAACGGTGCGCCGAAGAGGCCGCAGATGAGATTGGCGATGCCGTAGGCACCGAGTTCACGGTCGGCGTCAGAGCGTTTGAGATGTTGGTGGCGGCCGCGAAAATGTTCGACGACGCGAGAGGTGATGAGGAGATTCACGCTGGTGACGACGGCGAGACCGAGGGCGGAGGGGATCATCTGGAGGGTGTCGGCGGGGCTCCAGGTGAAGTTAGCGAGAGGCGGAAGGGAGAGGGAAAGGGCACCGACCTCTTTATCGTGCCAGCCGAAGAGGTTACCGAAGGCGACGGCGGCGATGATGCCGAGCATGGGGGCGGGGGCGTTGGGGAGGAAACGGCCGGAGAGGGCGGCACCGATGATGGTTGTGAAGGCAAGCGCGGTGACCTGCCAGTTGAGGGCGGGGAGATGGGAGAGGGCGTTCCAAAGCTGATCGAGCATGGAGCCACCTCCGGCGATTTTGAGGCCGAAGAGGGAGCGCAACTGGGAGATGATCATCATGGCGCCGATGCCGCAGGAGAAGCCGGAGACGACCGAGAGGGGGACCTTCGTGATGTAACTGCCCCAGCGGAGGACGCAGAAGACCATGAGGAAGACGCCCGCGACGATGGTGATTTTGGCGGCGCCGGAGGGGCCCTGGGCGAGTACGGCGGCAGCGATGAAGGGGACAGTGACGGTGGAGGTGCCGCCGATGAGGACGGGGTTGCGGCCGAGGAAGGCGCAGATGGGGGCGGTGAGCACCGAGGTCATGAGGCCCATGGTGGGGGGGAGGCCCATCAGGGTCGCCATCGCGAGGCCGTAGGGCATGGCGATGAGGGCGGCAACGAGCCCGCCGGTGAGGTCACCGGCGAGTTCGCGCGCGCTGTATTGGATCGGCGACCAGGTTTGCCAGGCCGCCGGTTCAGGTTTAGGCATTAGCGATTTTGAGATAAGCAGCTTTGAACTTGGCCATTTCCTCCGGGGTACCGATCGACACGCGAGCATGCTTGGGCCAAGCGGGCCAAACACGACCGATGTAGATTTTCTCCTTGACGAAGGCCTTGACGATGTCGCCGCCGGGCATGCCGTTGAGTTCCATCATGAACTTGTTCGAGACGGAGGGGACGAATTTGCCGTTGTGCTTGGATAGGAACGCGAAAACGTCCTCGCGATTGTCGCCGATGAGCTTCTTGCGGGTGGCGACGAGGGTGGGCACTTTGAGGGAGGCGTGAGCGCCTACCATGCCGGTGAGCGGGAGGGCTCCGGCACCGTAGCTGGAGAGCTTGGCGAGGAGATCCGGCCGGCCGATGGCGGCACCGGCGCGGAGGCCGGCCATGCCGTAGAGCTTGGAGAAGGTACGGAGGATGATGACGTCCTTATCCTTGGCCACAAAGTCGGAGCCGAAAGCTTCGCCGGTGAGGTGGATGTAGGCTTCGTCGAGGAGGAGGATTGACCCGGCTGGCTTATTGGCGACGATCCATTCGATATCGGCACGTTTGGTGATGGTCCCGGTGGGGTTGTTGGGATTGCAGATGTAGATGAGGCCGGCGGTGGGGCTGGCGGCCACCATGGCTTTGACGTCATGGGAGTGGTCGGCCTTGAGGGGGACGCGGATGACTTTCGAACCAATAAACTGAGCGGCGCGTTGGCCGGCTTCGTAGCCGGGGTCGGCCATGACGAAGGGTTTATCGGCGGAGGTGAAGGCGAGGACGGCGCGGTGGAGCGGGTCCGAGGAGCCGGGGAACGGCATGATGTAGTTGGGTTTGAGGCCTTCCTGCTCGGCGAGAGTTTTCGCGAAGCTGAAGGTTTCCTCATACATGTAACGGCCGCCTTTTTTGATGACGCCGTAAATGGCTTCGGCCGCCTCATTGCAGGGGCCGAGAGGATTCTCGTTGGCGTTGATCTTGATGGCGTTCGGATCCATGTTTCCGATCATCGAGAGCTGCGCGAGAGCGGGCTCATTGAAGAGGGGGAGTGCGGCTCCGGCGGCAAAAAGGGCGCTGCCTTTGGCGAGGGCGCGACGGGAAAACTCTTTCTTGAGTCCTTCCGAGGTGAGAATTGACATGATGCGATGAGCTCCTAGCTAGGAAAACAACATGAGGTTAAGCCGGGCCTGTTTTGGACGCAGACCCGGCCGAAGTAAAGCGGGTGAGCTTGTTAGAAGAAGAACCGGACGCCGATTTGGTACATACGGGCAAAGTTGGCTTGGGCGGTGATGGTGCCGAAAGCGCCGGTGCCGAAGCTGAGATTCGGAGCGCGGAACTGCGGGGTATTGAACGCGTTCAAGGATTCGGCGCGGAACTGAGCCTTCAACTTTTCGGTGACCGAGAAGGTTTTGAAGATGGACATGTTCCACTCTGAAGTACCCGGCCCGCGGAGGCTGATGGTACGGGAGAGATTACCGAATTGATACTTGGGAACCGGGCTGAAGGCAGCGGGGTTGAAGTAACCGTCGAGGCGGCTCATGAGGCTCCCGGAGGTAGCCGGGGAGACTCCGGTCGCGTTGGGACGCTGGCCGGCACCGCCGAACGGGGAGTTGTTGTTGGCGGCCTGGGAGATGGCGAGCGGGAAGCCGGTCTGGTAGACGGTCACCGCGTTGAAGGACCAGCCGCCGAGGGCGAGGTCGACGAGGGTGTTGGAGCCGAGCCACTTTTTACCTTTACCGAACGGCAATTCGTAGGAGATGGCCGAGCTGTAACGGTGGGGCGAGTGAACGGCCGAGAGGGAGTATTCGGCGTCGAGGTTGTAGGCGTTTTGGATGGCGCCGTTACCGTTGAAGAAGCTGCCGACAGAGCCAACAGAGGCGTCCATGTTCCGGGACCAGGTCCAGGAGGCGAGGAAGCTGAGTCCGCTGGACATACGCTTTTGAACGCGGGTGACGACCGAATCGTAGCGGGCGCGATTGTAATCGCTGTTATTGAGGGTGACCGCGTTGAACTGGTTGAAGGGGCGGAGGAACTGCTCGCGAGTCATGGTGGCGCCGCCGATGAGGCCAGGGCCGCCCGGTACGAAGTAGGGGTTGGTGATCCGGGTGCTCGTGAGCGCCGCGCCTTCGCCGTAGAACTTTGGATCGAGCTGGTTGATGTTGATGCCGCCGGCTCCGGTGACGAGGTTATACGACCGGCTGCCGACGTAGCCCACGGCCAGAGCGAGGCCGAAGGGGAGTTGGTGCTGGACGTCAAAGGAGAACTGGTGGATTTGGGGCGACCGATGGTCCTGCGAGATGAAGCCGACCGACTGGCCGATGCCAGCGAGGAGACCGGCGCTGTTGCCGGCGGGCTGAGCGACGCCAGTTGGGAAGGGGTTTGAGAGCGACCCAACGGAGGTAAGACCGCCGTCCACGCTCGTGAGCATGGTGGTGGTGTTCGAG
>JBBRIO010000138.1:0-10290 GCA_038220855.1 Bryobacterales bacterium
CGCAACGACGGTCTTCGCCGTGGCGTTGCCACTGAAAATCTGGAATACGATTCGAACCGACCTGCTTCTGCAAGAGCAGCAGCGCTTGGTTACCGAAGCCCGGCTCCACGCTTTGACGAGCCAAATCAATCCCCATTTCCTGTTCAACACGTTGAATACCGTGAACGCATTGATCCGCACGAACCCGGATCAGGCGCGGGGCGTGGTGGTGAAGCTGTCGAATATTCTGCGGCGGTTGATGAAGAAGAGTGACGCGATGACGCCGCTGCGCGATGAGCTTTCGTTTATCGACGACTACCTTTCCATCGAGATGACGCGTTTCGGCGATAAACTGCGGTTCGAGCGGATGGTGGAACCGGAGACGCTGGACCAGTTGGTCCCGGCGATGTTGATTCAGCCGATCATCGAGAACAGCATCAAGCATGGGCTCGCCGGTAAGATCGACGGCGGCACGATCCGCTTGGCGGCGCAGTTCGGCAACGGCCGGATGAAACTGCAGATTGAAGATAACGGGGTGGGGGTGCCGGAGGCGAAGCTGGCGACGATGTTTGAAAGTGGCATCGGGGTGAGCAACGTGAACGAGCGCTTGAAGGTGCTGTACGGGGAAGATTATCGGATGGTGATTGATAGCCGGGAGGGCGAGGGCACCAAGACGGAGATTGAATTTCCGGCCTCGCGCTGAAGTTGCTAGGATTGAGCAAGAACGCCCCGCATGCAGCCGCCTGTTGACGAACTGGAATTTGGACCCCTCAGGGCACCCCGGGCAGAGCCGAAGACTCTCCCGCATCAAACCATTGCGGACCGGACCCGCCGGATGTACGACCTTTTGGCGGGGGTTTATCCGGCGTCGACCTATTTTTTCCATTCGAACGCTCACCAGTCAGCCCTTGCCATGAGCGGATTGGCCGACGGGATGCGGGTGCTGGAAATAGCGACCGGCTCCGGGGAAATGTTTCGGCGATTGGCGGGCCACAATGGGAGCGGGCAGACTCTGGGAATTGATATTTCGCCGCGTATGGCGGCGAAGACGCAGCGTAGCGTACGGACGCAGTATCCGTCGGCCACGACCCATTGTCATGCGGTCGACGCCCGGCACCTGCCGTTTCGCGACGAGTCGTTCGATACGATCTTTTGCTGCTATCTGTTTGAGCTGTTGGGAACCGAAGACATCCTGGGCACGCTCGGAGAGATTCGACGCGTCCTCCGGCCGAAAGGCATGTTCACGACGATTCTGATCGGCCAGAACTCGGACCTGTTCAACAAGGCTTACCAAGTGGCGGCGAGCGTGATACCGTCTTTCTGGGGCCGACAAGTGGAAGCTAGCATGCCCGCTACCATTGAAAGCCTGGATTTTACGATCGTCGGCGACCAGAGCTCGTGGCAAAGTTGCTATCCCTCTCGCGTTCTCTGCTGCCGCAAGGAATAATCGCTATGTCGAATCGTCGGGAGTTTGTGGGGGCGCTCGCCGCCACTTCGCTGCTCGGGGCCAATGAGAAGGTCACCTTCGGGGTCATCGCCACCGGCGGCCGGGGCCGGTATCTGCAACAGCAGTTTCAGAAGCTGGGCGCGCAGTGCGTCGCCATCTGCGATATCTACGGGCCGAACCTGGACAAGTCCGCGGCGATTTCGCCGGAGGCCCGGCGGTTCACGGTCTACCAGGATCTGCTGGAGCAGAAGATGGATTGCGTTGTGATCGCGTCGCCGGACCATCAGCATTGGCCCATGCTCCAGGCGGCGCTAGCGGCCAAAAAAGATGTTTATCTCGAAAAGCCATTGTCGAAGTCGCTCGAACAGAGCAAGATCATGGTGGATGCCGTGCGGGCCTCCAAACAGGTGGTGCAGATCGGGATGCAGCGGCGCAGCGCCCCGGCGTTGATCGAAGCCAAGCGGCTGGTGGATGAAGGGGCTCTGGGCCAGATCACGCTCGTTAAACCGCAGTGGAATTGGAATATTGCCAAAGAACTCGACAACGGTCCGCTGCCCGGAGATCTGAACTGGCGCGCGTTTCTGGGTGATGCGCCGAATCGCGAACTCGAACCCATGCGCTTTCGCAATTGGCGCTACTTTGTCGACTACGCCGGCGGGAACATGACCGACCAAGGGACGCATCTCATGGACGTGACCCAGTGGTTCACCCGGAACACCGCGCCGCTGGCGGCACAAGCGGCGGGTTATGTGGCGAAGATGAAAGGTGCCGAGCATCCCGACGTATTTTCGGCGATTTTCGAGTATCCGAAGATGTTGGTAACGTGGACGCTCGACTACGCCAACTCGTATCAGAACGGTTGGTCGATTACTTTCCAGGGCGACGCGGCCACCATGGTGCTGGACGATTCCGGCTATTCCGTCTATAAAGAGCCGTGGAAGCGCGACGCCGCCCCAATCAAGCAAGCGCAAGCGCCCGTGCCGATGGAGCCGCATATTCAGAACTTCTTCGACTGCATGAAGACGCGGCAGGACCCCAACTGCACCGTCGAGATTGCCGCCGCGGCCGTGGCAGGTCCGCACATGGCGAACCTGGCCCTATTTTCGGGCAAGAAGTTTACCCGCCAAGCGTAGTCCCGGCGGCGTCTACACTAGTAGTTACCCTTATGACAAGACGAGAGTTGCTCGGAGCGGTCGCCAGCGCCAGCTTGGCTCAGGCCGCAGAGATGCCCCGGCCCCGCGCCGGTCGTGTCGATATCCTGCCGATTGGCCAGGTGATGAAAGGCATGCAGGCGACGGCCTGGACGGTGTTCGAAGGCACCGAGCCGGAGGCGGTCCCCATTGAGATCATCGGGGTTTGGAAGAACGCCTGGGGCCCGAAGCAGGACATCATCATCGGCAAGATGGGCGGCAAAGCCCAGCGGACCAATGTTGCCGGTGGCATGTCGGGCAGCCCTGTCTATGTCGATGGCAAGATGATGGGTGCCGTATCCTTGCGGCTCAGCGTCTTCTCACCCGATGCGATTTGCGGGATTACACCCATCGAGCTGATGCTAGAGATCAACGACTTCGACCAGTCGCGTCCGTCCGACGCACGGTTGCCCCAGGGCGGCTCGCAGCAGGCGCGCCTTTCGGTCCCCACCGAAATGCAGCAGGTGATGAGCGCGCCCTACATGGTGCCCATCGAAACGCCCCTGACCCTGAGCGGCTTCCAGACCGAGGTGCTCACGCAGTTCGGCCCGATGTTCCGACAGATGGGTTTGAATCCGGTGCAGGGCGGGGCCTCCGCCGCGCTGCAGGCGGCCAAGCCCGCGCTGGGTTGGGAAACTGCGCTGCAACCGGGCGATGCGATCGCCGGGGTGCTCGTGAGCGGCGACATGAGCATGACGGGCCTGGGGACCGTCACTTATAACGATGGGAAGCGCGTGCTGGGCTTTGGCCATCCGTTCTTTAACCTGGGCCCGGTGAGCATGCCGATGAGCAAGGGCGAAGTGCTCATGGTGCTCTCGTCGGCCTTTCAGCCGAACAAATTTGCGAACGCGACCGAGATCGTCGGAGCGCTGCGGCAAGATCGGCATAGCGGCATCATGGGCGTCCTCGGGGAAGAGGCGCGGATGATTCCGGTGAACGTGAAAGTGAACTCGCTCGGCGAGAACGGCAACGCGATTAAGAACAAGGTTCTGAATTTCAATGTCTTCGTTCAGCAGAAATGGACGCCTTACCTGATGATGGTCACGCTGTTCAATTCCATCTCCGGGATGAACGATTTCGCGGAAGATACCTCGTATCGATTTCAGGGCTTGGTGGAGTTAAGCAACGGTCAGCAGCTGGACCTATCGACAATGCAGTCGCCTAGCGAGGCGCCCGTCCCTGCCTCTATGCAACTCGCCGGCTGGTGGGGCGATAAGTTCAACCGCCTCTTTTTGAACCAGATTTCCATGCCCGATTTGAAGCGGGTGGACGTCTCCGTCGACCTGATTCCCGAGCGGCGCACGGCGACCATTGAAAGCGCGTGGCTGCCGGTGAGTGAAGTGGAGCCCGGCGCGGAACTGCCCGTGAAGGTCTACCTGCGTCCCTATCGCGGCGGCCGGTTGGAGCGCGAAATTAAACTGCAAGTGCCCAAAAGCATGGCCGGCGGGCAGTATCGCGTCGTGCTCAGCGACGCCGACACGTTGAACCGGATGCAGAACATCGCCGGACAGATGAACCGTTTCCTGGATGTCCCCGAGATTGTTTCGCTCATCCGTCAAGAGCGCACCAACAACCGGCTCTACGCTACCCTCGTGCAGAATCGGCCCACCATGTTCGTTGACGACAAGACGATGCCGAACCTGCCCTCGTCCGTCTTGAACGTGATGCAGAATGGCCGCAGTTCGGCCCGTAACTATCTGGCCTCGCCGGAAACGTCGTTGGCCGAAGTTTCTATTCCTTTCGACTATATGGTCAGCGGCAGCCACTCGCTGCGCGTCACGGTGAAATAACGCATGTTCTCTTCGCTTCCTCTATTGCGCGCGGGCGCTACCGCCGCGCTGCTCGCGACTTTGGCGCTTGGCGTCGAAACCCAGTTCTGGACGAACTCCTCGAAGGCGGATTATGAACGGGCGACTTTGAAACGCCTGGCGCTGCGCAGCGATGGCCGCGTAATGCCGGCCCCCGTATCCAAGGAACTGTTTGACCCTTCGGTCTCGTACCTCTGGGCCGTGGCGCGAGATTCGAAAGGCACCATTTACACCGGCGGCGGCAACCCCGGCGGGACGGCCGCGAAGGTCTTCGCCGTGAACGCCCAGGGCCAAGGCCGCACCGTGGGCGAAGTCCCCGGGTTGCAGATTCAAGCGCTGGCCGTCGATGCGAGCGACCACCTCTACGCGGCTACCGCGCCGGACGGCAAGGTTTACAAAATTGGAGCCGACGGTAAACCGACGGTCTTCTATGATCCGAAGGCCAAGTACATCTGGGCCATGGCGTTTGCCAAGTCCGGCGATCTGTTTGTCGGCACGGGCGACCGTGGGGAGGTGCATCGCGTCAGCGCCTCGGGAGCCGGTCAAGTCTTTTTCAAGGCCGATGACGAGCACATCCGTTCGTTGGCCGTCGCGCCGAACGGCGACGTCATCGTCGGCACCGAACCCAGCGGGCTAATTTTGCGGGTCACCGGGGCCGGTGGCTTCGTTCTCCATCAATCGAGCAAGCGGGAGATCACGGCGTTGACCGTGGCGGCCGACGGCACGATTTTCGCGGCCGGCGTGGGCAACAAGTCCGCCTCTGCCGCGCCCGCTCCGCCGCCCGCGCCCTTGGCAGCTCCGCCGCCGCAGGTCGCCGTTACCGGTACGAACGTCACGGTGGCCCCGCGCCTCGCCGCGCCCCCGCCCTCGACGACGCCAAGTTCGGTCACCGGTGGCTCTGAACTGATGCAGATTGCCGCCGATGGCTTCCCGACGAAGTTGTGGTCGGACGCCTCGGAAGTGATCTATAGCATTTGCCTCGACGCGAACGGCAAGCCGGTCGTCGGCACCGGCAACCGCGGCAGCGTCTACCGCATCGATTCCGAGCTCGTCTCGACCAAGCTTCTGACCTTGCCCCCGACGCAGATCACGGCGCTGGTGGCCGCTCCGCGCGGAGCCATCGTAGCCGTCACCGGCAACATCGGCAAGGTTTACGCAATCGGCCCGGAGCTTGAGAAAGAGGGCACCCTGGAAAGTGACGTAATGGACGCCGGCCTGTTCGCCGAATGGGGCCGCGTTGAGCCGAAGATCATTGCCCACGGCGGTTCCGGCAAGTGGGAAACCCGCAGCGGCAACGTAGATCGGGCGCAGAGCAACTGGAGCCCCTGGGCCACGTTGGGCGAGCGAATAGCCTCTCCGGCGGCCCGCTTCTTGCAGTACCGCGTGACGCTTTCGGGCGGCGCGGAACTGGCGGGCGTGGAACTCGCCTACCTGCCTCGGAACGTCGCCCCGCTTGTCGAAGCGATCGAAGTGACCCAGGCGAACTATCGGTTCCCCATCAGCCTATCAGGGGTTACGCCCTCCACCTCGCTCTCGCTCCCCGCGATGTCTTCGGCCAACACGTCCTCCACCGGGGTAGCCTCGTCGGACCCGGGTGCGGCGACGCTGAACTATTCGAAGGGTTCGCAGTCGGCCCGCTGGAAGGCAGGCGACCCGAATGGAGACGCCGTCGAGTACAAGGTCGAGATCCGTGGGCGCGGCGAGAAGGCATGGAAGCTGCTCAAGGAGCATCTCACTGTCCGCAACCATTCCTGGGACAGTCAAGCGTTCCCGGACGGCGAATATCAACTCCGGGTGACCGCCTCCGATGCTCCGTCGAACGTTCCGGCAAAGGCCCTCTCCCACTCGCTCGAAGGGGAGTGGTTCCTGATCGACAACGGGGTCCCGCGCATCTCCGAGCTTCGAGCGCAGGCCAGCACCATCACCTGGACGGCCACTGATAACGCTTCGATCCTGCAGAAGGCTGAGTATTCGATCAACGGCGGCGACTGGACGATTGTGGAGCCGTTGACCCGCCTGCATGATGCCAAGCAACACAAGTACTCCCTGACCGTGCCGCGCACCGCGGGTCAGGAGATGGTGATTGCCGTTCGCTCCACCGACTACGCCGACAACGTCGCGGTCTCCAAGGTGCTGCTGCCCTAACGTACACGTTTCCTTTACCTAGAGCCCCGGCCTCCCCGAACGGCATGTAGTCCAACCGCCCCATCGCATCATAAACGTAACGCCTCGCCGCTCCTGACTCCGGCTCCCGCCTCACCTCGCTCAAGTCAGACCAGTCCAGGCGGTTCGGATCGATGGAGCGAAGCGGATTACTGCGAGCGTAGACCTACCGATTCCAACTCTGCGGGTCCTCCCCATCCGTACTTGGTAGGCACGGGTCAGGGCTGGTGAACAGTCTCCGGGCTCCATCTCAGCGCCACGCCAGCGCCACATCGCTCCTAGCCGCTCGATTTCTTCATCCGAGATGCGTGCCATAGAATTGGCCTCCTTCGCAAAAACCCGTCAACCGCCGGTCGTATACTGACAGTAGTGCGCTTGTTACGCCCTACTTTCTTGAGGAGGCCCTATCATGTTCGCAGTCCCAGATTCTTTCTCCTGGCCGATGGCGAACTTTGTCCAACATCTCCGCGATCTCCGCTCCGACCGCAAGCTGACGGAAACCCGGCTGGCGGAACTCCTCCAGGTCAGTCCGCGTGTTTATAGCCGCTGGGAGACCAGCGACGTAACCCCGCGCTTTGACACTATCGTCCGTATCGCCGAGATCCTCGAAATAAGTCTCGATGAGATCTTGGGCCGCAAAGAGTCCCAGGTCCCGCCCAAGATTCGCAACCACGAATTGAACGGGCTCTATCGAAAAGCAGATCTGCTCTCCGACGACGACCAGAAAGCCCTGCTGGCCGTGCTCGACTCCCTCGTTAAACGCTCCCACATCAGCAGCGCCATGGCCGAATAGCGGCGGCAAGGAACCTTCACCATGAACACCGAATTCACGCAACAGCAGAAACAGCACGCGCATGGCATGATCGAACGCCTGGCCCCAGAAAAGCTCTCCGCCGTCGTCGGCCTATTGGAAGTCCTGCTCGATCCTTTCGACCGTGCGCTGGCCACCGCCGAAATCGACGACGAGCCCGTCACAAGGGAAGACCTCCGCGACATCGAAGCATCGCGCGAGTGGTTCAAGCACAATCAGGGCATCCCCTTTGAACAGGTCGTGGCCGAACTCGGCTTAACCATGGAGGAGGTGACCAATTACAAGGACCCTTCATGAAGCAGCTCATTCTTGCGGATCGGGCGAAGGCCGATCTAGCCTCGCTTGACCGCCCAATCCGGCTGAGACTCGTCGCAGCCATCCATAGCTTGGTTCGCACCAACGAAGGCAACATAAAGAAGCTCCAAGGCATCGACCCGCCAGAGTTTCGTCTCCGTAACGGCGACTGGCGGATCCGCTTCTCTTACCCCGATTCCGATACGGTCCGCATCAACCGCGTCCAGAACCGCAGGGACGCCTACCGTTATCTAGCCCCGGTTCTTCCCCGGTCCGTGGGGCTCCTAATGAACAATAGGGCTGGTGGGCCGCAAAGCAGCGGTCCCGGCACGCTGCCCGCCGGCAGGGGTACCCCGGGTGACCGGAGAAAATCACGTAAGGTATTTGATTTGCCTCCGGCAGGATGGAACGCGGACCCGGAGAAGCAGCACGGCGAGTGGCCTCTGACACAATTCGTGTTATCGCCCAGGAGAGTCTATCCATGGCCGCGATATTCATTTGGTTCGCCCCCGTGGCCCCCCCGTAGGGGGCTGCTGAATACAGTGCGCGATGCGCGCGGTAAGGTGGGCGCGGCTCTTCCCGGTCCCACCCATTCCCCCCACCCCAAGCCCCGCCGTCAAGGTATCGCGCTTCCCAGCGCCGATAAAGCGCCCTTGCTTCCGCCCGCCTCCTCGATCAGCTCAGGACACGCTTCACGTTTCAGATTTCGGTCGACGTGGCCACCTTGCAGCAGGGCCTGGCGGTTGCCGGTGCGGCGCTGAAGGGCGGCGTCAACATCGTTGAAACGGGGACGCCGCTGCTCAAGAACGAAGGCGTCTCGAACGTCGTGCCAGCCTTCCGCAAGCAGTTTCCCAAGGCGCTCGTCTTGGCCAATAGGAAGACCATGGACGGCGGTGCCTCCGAGGCGCGCGCCGTCTATGTGGGCGGCGGCAACATCATTGATTTCCTCGCACTCGCGGGTGTGGATACGGCGAAAGCGATTTGCGCAGTGCGCGACGAGTTCAGGCGCACCGCCCCCGAAATCTCGCGGCTTGCCTTTGCCGATCTCCTCGTGCCGCACCAGAGCCCGGCCGCGCTGGTCGCCGAGGTCGCGCTTCGCATGATTGAGGCCGGTGTCGACGCAATCGGCGTTCACCTGCAGTCCGACGCGCGGCGGGCCAACCCCAAGCTCATCGAGAGCGACTTTCTGGGTGACACGGCGCGGGCGATCTTCGAACGGGTAGGCAAGGCGGCCCCGGTGCAGGTAGTGGGCGGGCTAAGCGTCGCGCAGGCGAAAAAACTGCCGCGCGGGGGATTGCGCGCTTTCGTCATTAGCGGCAATCTCGGCCAGCCGGACACCGTCGCCCGTTATAACCTGCCACCGGACCAGATCGAGCGGCTCGTCGCCGGCTTCATCGCCGAGGTTAATCCCTTCAAAGAACTCGACCTTCAGAAAACGCCCCCAACTCCCCTTTGAGGATTATCCCTTTATGGTGACCCAAAGTTGCCTCCCTGCGGATGAACACAGCAGGAAGGCCAGTTCGCTAATCTATGGTACGGTCCAGGCCCCTTGCGCTGCCCACGGTTGGGTTGCGATCGCCGTGGAATCGGTTTGCGACACCCAGATTTGAGAACTGGTGTAGACCAGTTTTCGACCAGCAAAACTGGGCATATACGTGAGCCCGGCCATGACGGTCATCGTATTCCCTGAGAAACTAACGGAGGAGGTAAGGCCGGATAAACGGCACTGCGCGTTTTCTGCCGTGGTGGAGCTTCCAGGAGTAACTGCGTTCGGCTCTAAGCCGTCTCCATTGTCGTTTACAAGATAGAAGAGATTAGACTCCCGAGCGTAAACGAAATAGCACGCCTTTGAGCCGTCGAGTTCTGGTCGTACCAAAATCCAACCCCGCATGAACGGATTCCCGGACTGCGCGGACGATTTCTCGAAAGTGGCGGTGACCTGATGAACCGCCCCAGCGCCCGGAGCAGGCGAGACACTAGTAGTTCGCGGGTAAGTGGGTGTTGTCTGAGGAACCCGCCAAATTCCCATCCATTGCCAACCGGAGTTGTTGAAGTCGAGACCTGCTCCGGCTGGATCACGGTATCCATCTCTCGCCGCGGCATACACGACCACGTCCTTTGCGAAGGCTGGTTGCTTGAACGTGAGATTCATGTTCCAGGTCAAGGTGTCGGTTGCACCTGAGGGCTCAATGATATCCGTAGCAGTGGTAGTTAACTTACATTGGCTGTTTTCTACGCTGGTGTTCGCTACTCCTGGGACAACAAAACCAGCGTTGGGAGTCGGATTGACGGCGGCGTCACTCGCCAGGCCAATCTGTCCATTCCGACGATCATAGGTAAGATAACAGGCTTGGCTGCCAATCAGACCGTCTCTGATCAACACATTCATGATGGTGAGCTCGTTTCTGGTCCTTGGATGTTTGAACACAACCGAAAGTGGACTGGCGGCGGTCCCGGAGCCCGCACCCGGACTGACGGACGATACGATCGGCCGACGGCTCTGCGGCACCCAACTTACAATCGAAACCGAGGAATCAAAAGCGCGAAGCCAGGAGAGGCGAGAGACCCCGGCACGAAAGGTGATCGGAATCGTCAGGA
>JBBRIO010000139.1:0-10260 GCA_038220855.1 Bryobacterales bacterium
TTGGGGGCGCGTTCCACGGGCGGGCTGGCGCGGGGATTACCCGAGATCGAAGCCCTGGCGCAGGATTTCGATTACATGGCCGAGCGGATTAAAGGGCTCGTGCGGTCGCAACAGCAACTGCTGCATTATGTGTCGCATGGGCGGCGGACCTCACTGACCGGCCTGCAACTGGCGATCGGGATAGCGGACGATCGGGAGGACCCGCGGCTGAATGAGTTACTGAATGAGATCCTGAATTACTCGAAACTGGAGGCGGCCGAGTTCCTCCCGCGGCAGCTAGTGGATTGCCGGGACTTCATCGAGTCGATCGCCGGGGATGCCTCGTTTGAAGCGCAGGCGGCCGGAAAGCAGGTCGTAGTGAGAGGAAGCGAGGGGGGCAGATATGCGGGAGATAGAGAATTATTGCGGTCGGCCCTGGAAAATGTGATTCGGAATGCGATCCGGCATTCGCCACCGGGCGGGACGGTAGAAGTGGAGCAACGGGAGTTGGCCGGGGGAGGTTGGGAGGTTCTGATCGACGACCGAGGGCCGGGGGTGGCAGCAGCGGACTTGCAGCGGATGTTCGAACCGTTTTACCGGGCCAGCGGAGGCATGGGCGACGGGTACGGATTGGGACTCGCGATCGCCCGGCGGGTGGCGGTGCTGCACGGAGGCAGGGTAGAGGCGAGGGCGAGAGAAGGTCAGGGACTGAGCGTCGTGTTCCAATTTCCCGGGGTGGAAAGTTAGGGGCGGGCGAGTTCTAGGAGCTCGCCTTGCGGTAATCCTTCCAGGCGGGATCGAGGTTCCACCAGAGCATGCCCGCGGCGCCGGTTTCGCGGGCTTTGTCGACGCAGCAATCGACCCATTCGGCCAAGCCTTGGCCGGCGTAAGGGAGGGCGAGGTCGAGCATGGAGACGTAGCGTTTTGGGGCAATGGCGCCCAGGTCGTCGGCGATGCGATTGGCCTCCTGGGGGGCTCCGGAGAGGGCGTGGGCGTAGCTGGTGGCGGCGAGCAGGCGGGCGTCTTCGGGGGCGAGGACTTGGCCGCGGCCGAGGACGATCAGCGATTCGCGGTATTGGCCCAAGGCGGCATACGCGCGTCCGAGGAGGAGGTAAACGTCGGGGGCGGTCGTGTCGAGTTTAAATGCGCGGCGGCCCTGTTCGATGGCTGTTTCGTTGCGGCCCTGAAAGAAGTAGAGCCACGCGAGGGCGAGGGTGATTTCGAGCGCCGGGGCGGGCGCGGCTTCGAGCAGGGCGACGGCGCCGTCGATGTCACCGCGGGGAGCCAGGACATAAAGGGCTTGTCCGGCGCGCGCGTCGGCTCGGTTGGGATCCATGGACAAGGCCCGGGCGAAGGCTTGTTCGGCGGGTTTCGGGTTGTTGAGTACCGCGTGAGCGTAGCCGACCGCGACGAAGGCATCCACCGAGTCGGGGCGAGCTTCGAGTAGTTTCTTGGCCGCGGTTATCGCGCCGGTCATCGTTTCGATGGGTTCGCGGAGCCCTCGGGCGGCTGCAATGACTTCGCCGAGATCGAGGTTGGGGGTGGCGAAGGCGGTGTTGAACTGGGCGGTGAGCCCGGTGGGGACGGGCGCGGTCGAGACAAGGGTTTCTCCGCGAACTTTGGCTCGAAGGACGTTTGCGACGGCGGCGGCGATTTCGTCCTGGGCTTCGAGGACCTTGGAGATATCGCGATCAAATCGTTCGGACCAGACTTGGTAGCCGGAAGCGGCGTCAGTGAGCTTTACGATAAGACGGACGTGGCCGCTAGCAGCGCGGGCGGAGCCTTCGAGCAGGAGGTTTACGTTGAGGTGAGCGCCGACTTTACGGAGGTCGTCGGTGCGGCCGCGGAAGCGGGCGGCGGAGGTGGACGAAGCGACCCGGAGGCCATCGACGGACTGGAGTTGATAGCTGACTTCTTCGGTGAGGCCGTCGCAGAACTCGGTGAGGGCGGGGTCGGTGGCAAGGGAGGTGAACGGCAGGACGGCGATGGCCGGTTCGTCGGGGAGGGGTTCGGCTTGTTGCAGTCCGTCGTGGGCTTCGGCCCGAAGTTCGGCGATGAGGGCGTCCATGTCGGGGAATCGGTCATCAGGCTTTTTGGCCATGCCGCGTTCGACGATGCGCTGGAGTCCGTTGGAGATGCCGGGCCGCATGTCGAGCATGTTGGGCACGGGGTTGTACATGATTTCGTTGAGCCGGGCCGCGGCGTTTTTAGACTTGAACGCGGCTTCCCCGGTGAGCAGTTCAAACAGGAGGGCGGCTAACGAATAGATATCGCAGCGGTGGTCGACGCCGGCACCCTGGAGTTGCTCGGGGACGAAGGCGGTGAAGGCGCTGGTGAGGGCTTTTCCGCCGGAGGCGAAGGTCGGACCGTCACCGAAGCGGGCTTTGCCAAAATTGGTTATTTTTACGGCGTGAGTGGGGGTGACGATGACATTTTCCGGGCAAATATCGCGGTGAACGATGCCGTGGCGATGGGCTTCGGCCAACCCTTGGGCGACAGCGAGCACATAGTCGATACTGCGGTCTACCGGGAGGAGTTCTCCGGTCGAGTTAGCGCGATCGAGTCTCTCGCGCAGGGAACTGCCGGGGAGGTGTTCGTAGATGAGATAACGACCTTCTTTTTGGTCGATAACGTCGAAGATGGAGGAGATATTGGGGTGGTTGAGCGAAACGCCGGCGCGAGCTTCTTTCTGGAAAGAAGCGAGGGCGTCCGTATCGTGGTTGGGCACTTCGATGCCCTTGAGCATGACCAACCGATCGAGCTTAAGGTCGCGAGCTTTGTAGATGACTCCCAGACCGGCGGTGCCGATTTCTTCGAGAATGTAGTAATGTTCGATGGTCTTGCCGATCATTGGATTCATAGTAGTGGCCGAGCGTTAATTGACCCGGAGGGGTACGGTGGGGATCGATATACCGGCCTGCGCGACCGGGACGGGTGCCGGGTGGGCGACCTGGGTGGTGGGGGCCAGTTTGGCAGGGATCAGGGGTTCCCGGACGCGCCCCGCCGAGCAGGAGTAGTCGCCAGTGAAGGACCAGCCGATTTCGAGTAGAGCTCCCAAATCGTCTGGGGCGGCTTCGGACCAAAGGATCAGGGCCGAACGGCACTCGAAATAGCTCCAGATTTGTTCTATGGTTCGTTCGGGGCGGGCATCGGCGTAGGCGTCGAACGAGGCTGCGGGCGCAGCGCCGGTGGTGACCGGAAAGGTTAAGCCGAGCCCGGCGGCAGCGGGGTCGAGCGAGGCGGTGGTCGAGCCGCGAAGCCCTTGCAGTTCGCCCTCTTCCCGTTGCACCGCGATGCCGCCCTTATAGCGCGCGCCGGTGTTGTCGGAGATGACATCGTGGACCCAAGCGGCCGAGATGGAGTTGGTACCGCGTTGGCCATCCGGACCTCCCCCGACGAGACGGACGGTGGCGGCGAGTTGGACCGAGGAGTTTGTACCGCCTTCGCGGATGCTCGACAGGACGAAGCGTTTGCCCTCGGCTTCGACGGCGCAGCGGCAGAAGCGGCCGTTGAAGACCGTGTCGTTGCTTTCGACGGTCGCTCGAATGATGACGACCGAGCGAGCGCATTGCGGGCCGCCCCAGTCGCCTTCGGGAGCGTCGCCAGGCGCGACCTGGGCGAGCAGTTCAAAGCTGCCGATCGAGTCGGTAGACAGCGACGCTTCGCCGGGCTCGCTGCCAGGAACGAGGGTGGGGAGGGGACGGGACGAGGAGAGGGCGACAATGGCCGGACTGTCATCGTCGTTGCGGCGCAACGACCATTGGAAGGGAACGCCCTGGGGGGTGACGGAGGCGCGCAGGGCGATCGGCTGTTGGGCGCTAAGGGCTCCGGCGAGCAGCACCAGATCGCGATCTCCCGGTTCGGCCGCGGCGGTGATCACTCCCACGGCGGCAGCGGTGACGACGCAGGAATCGCCCGCTCCGTCGACGCCGGCGAGACCGAGCTGGAGCAGGCCGTCTCCGCGTTTCGCGCTGGGACCTTGGGCTTCGAGCCAGAACGAGAGTGGTTCCTTGGGGGCGTCGAATTCAACGCCGTCGGCGAGGGCTTCGCCGACGCCACCGGTGGCGGCCCGGAACAGAAGAAGCGAGGGGCCGCCGGGGGCGGTACGGAGGGAAAGGCGATTGCGGACGGAGGCCGGTTTCGGCGGGTGGACGACGATGCGGGTGCGGCTCGCGCGGCCATCGGCGCTGGGGCAGCCGACATAAATGCCGTCAGTATATTGCGCGCTGCCCGCCGCGGTTTCCAGGGTCAGTTGGGCTACGGTGAGGGTGGCGCTGGCTTCGTCGTGCTTGTCGACTTTCAGGGTCAGCGTCTCTTGACCGGGCGCGGTGGCTTCGGCGTAGACGGTTAGATCGGGGTTCAGGCTGGACGAGGGAATGTCGTAGCAGTTATTAACGAAGGGGATGGGTTCCCCGACGCCCGAGGTACGGAAGAGGCGAAGTAGACCGGGGGTGCGCCGGAGTTGGCCGCCACGCCCGACCGATTGCAGGACGACAGGGACGCGGGGCGGGGCGGAACGGCCTTGCGGAAGTAGGACGAAGCTGGAGGAAGGGAGTACGGCCGGCAGCAGCACTTCGTCTTCGACGGAGCCGCCGTGGGTGGCCACTAAGGAAAGCTTAGCCACCTCCAGGCCTTTCTTCGAGTTACGGAACTCAATGAGCTTATTCGGTCCCGTGTCCTCGGCCCAATAGGTTTTGATAGGTCCGTACATTTCTGCGAGCTCGCCGGGGTCGCAGCTGGGAAGGAAGACGCGCAGGATGCGGGGATCGTAGAAACGAAAAAGCATTTTGGCGCCGCGCGGGTCACGAACGGTGAGGAGCTTTCGGAGGTGATGCCGAACCGATTTCATGGCGGCATCGCACTGCAGAAACACGCCGAGACTGTTGCCGAGGTTGGCGGCTAGATAGTCGGTATAGGCGTCCTCGGAGGTCAACTGAACCAGATAGGGCGCGGCCTGTTCGAGGGCCGTCGGGAGATCGCCAGCGAACAGGCAACTATAGTTGAGATGCGAATTGGCCAGGGTCCAATAGGCTTTCGGATCCCGGGCGGTATCGATAATGGCCCAGATGTCTGAGCGGGGGCCCTTGGGCCAAAGGGTGGCGCGGAGGTCGGTGGACATGAATTTTACTCCGATTTAGCTTCTTGCTTATTGCATTCTTCACAGAATGGCAGGCCTTGGGCGGCCGCGCTGACGAGAGTGGCAGCCTGTTGCCGGGCGGCTTCGTTCTTCGCAAAGGTGAGGGGTTCGGGAGTTTGGCTGGGTTCGGGTGGCGGGGGCGCAGGGGCGGGGGCCGCGTCCGATTTAGCTTCTTCCTCGGCGAGGCGGTTGCACTCTTCGCAGAAGGGGATGCCCTCTTGGGCGGCCTCAATGAGCGTAGCGGCCTGCCGAACAGCGTTAGCATCCTTCTTAAAGGTAAGGGGGGCCGGTTCGGGTGGCGGGGGCGGTGGTGCCGGGACCGGAGGCTTGGCGACCGGGCGTACGATGGCGGCTTGCTCGGCGGCGTAGCGGGCGCATTCGGCGCAGAAAGGTACGCCGTCCGCCGCCGCGGCGCGGAGGGCCGCCGCCTGGGCTACTCCGTCGTGATCGGAGTCGAACGTATTCGACTCTTCGATGATTTCCTGTTCTTTCCGTTCCGCGGGCGGAGCTTCGGCGACGGCAGGGGCGGTGACTTTCAGGCTCAGGTGGCCGTGGTCGATAAGGCCCTGGGGCTTGACGATCAGCAGCTCGCCGGAGACCATCATTCTCGCGATGGCCTGGAAGAGTTGCTGATCATTCGCCGCGGCGGAAATTCCACGGCCCTTCGAAGGGACCAGGCGCCGAAAGCCGGCCAATGCGGCGGTGTCGCTTCGGAACCTTTTGAGGAAATCGAGGGCTGTTTCGAGCGTCCAGCGGGTACGCACTTCCTCCCGCCGCAATAACTGAAACTCGTGTGTGGCGCCGAATCGAATCGAGCTCATTTTGAGGGCCGCAAAGGCTTACCGATCCATCATAGTACAGGCGTGCCGAAGCTCGGGCGGCTATTGCCAAGACGTTCAACTTCTCATACACTTCCGAGAACTATGCGAGTTCTCTTTACGATTGCTTTGGCCGGTTGGTCGCCATTGTTTGGGCAGTCAACCGGAGCCTCGCTATCGGGAACGGTGGTCGATCCGTTAGGGGCGGCGGTGCCGGTGGCGCTGGTGACGGCCGTGAATGCGCAGACCGGGGTGCGGCTTTCGGCGATGACGAATCCGGCAGGGTTTTATAGTTTGCGCCCCTTGGCGATTGGGAAGTACGCGGTGGAGATTGAGAAGGCGGGTTTTCGACGCGAACGATATAACGACGTGGAGTTGACAACGGGCCAGGCGGGGGAGTTGAACGCAAGGCTCGAAGTGGGGTCGACAAGCGAGAGTGTGACGGTAACGGAGCGGCCATCGCTGCTGGACACGAGGAGTTCGGAAGGAAGCCAGTTGATTGAGGCCAAGACGATTGAAGACATGCCGTTGGGCGATCGGCGGGCGATGAATTTGATCGAGATAACAGGGGCGGCGGTGTTTGTCGGTTATGAGTCTGGGGGCAAACCAAATTTTTCGCTGGCGGGGGGACGGACCCAATCGCAGATGTTCTTGATTGACGGCGGGTCGGGGCAGAATATGCGTTTGGGCGTTGGACAAATTGACACCGATCCGCCCGTCGAGAGCCTGCAAGAAGTGAAGGTGTTGTCGAATGGGTACGCGGCCGAGTTTGGGGGATCGGCTGGCGGTTTGGTGATTGCAAACACGAAGTCGGGAACGAACAAGATTAAGGGCAGTTTGTTCGAGTATTTGCGGAACCAGGTGCTGGACGCGCCCAACTTTTTTTCACCGATCGTGGATGGCGCCAAGCAGAAGCCGTCGCTGCGTTACAACGTCTTCGGAGGGACGGTGGGTGGCCCGATCGTAAAGAACCGGACGTTCATTTTTGTCTCCTATGAGGGGTCGAGGCGGCGGGATGGATCGGTGCGGACGTTGACCGTGCCGACGGCGCTCGAACGCCAGGGCAATTTCAATCGGACGTTTAACGCCAGGGGACCGGTTTTAGTTTACGATCCGTTCTCCGGGCGGCGAGAGGGTACGGCGGTGGTGCGCGACGCGTTTCCCGGCAACCTGATTCCGGCCAGCCGATGGGATCCAATTGGCCGGAACATTTTGCCGTTTTATCCGCTGCCCAATCGGCCGGCGGACGACGTGACGGGGGCAAATAACTTTCGCGCCAACGACATCAATGCACTGACCCGGAACAACGTCATCGCGAAGATCGACCACCGTTTCAGCGACCGCGATTCGGTGACCGGAAGGTACATGTACAACAGCGACCTCAGCCGCCGCAATAGCATCTTCCCGACTCCTGACGCTGACCCGACCAACCAGAGTAATAGCAATCAGACGTTTTGGTATGGGACCTGGACGCGGGTAGTGAGCCCGACGCGAATCAACGAATTGAGGATGACCTATGGCCGGCGCCAAGCCCTGAGTTTTTCGCGGGGCTTCGGGGCCAACTGGCCGTCGAAAATTGGGTTTAAGGGCGTATCCGAGGACGCGTTTCCGCGGCTGGAAGTGGCAGGTTACGCCGCGCTAGGTTCGACGTCGCAGGAACGGCGGCAGGTGCCGATTCAGCAATATCACCTGTCGGAGGGCTTTTCGTGGAACCGGGGGACACACACCGTGAAGTTCGGCGGAGAAGTGCGCCAATCATTAAACTATGAGGTTTTCCGGCCCTACGCTTCGGGCCGGTACACCTTCGACCGGGGCTTTTCGGCGGCGATCAACAATCAAGCCTTTAGCGGAAACGGGGTGGCGACGCTGCTGCTGGGGATTCCGGGGACAGTGGAAGTGCGCGAGACGGACGTGCTGGATCGGCGAAGCGTGTACCTGGCTGGCTACCTGCAGGACGACTGGACCGTCGTGCCGGGGCTAACGTTGAACCTGGGGGTGCGTTGGGAATTCGATTCGCCGATGCGCGATGTCAACGGGCGTTTCAATGGGTTTGACCCGACCGCGATCAACCCCGTATCGGGGACGCCAGGCGTGGTCCGGTTCGGCGGCAGGAACGGTTACCGGGACTCGATGTGGGATCCGGATTACAACAATTTTGGGCCGCGAATTGGCTTTGCGTGGAAGCCGGGCCGGCTGCCGTCCACCGTGATTCGAGGCGGTTATGGGGTGTTTTTTGCCCATCCGTTTGATCGGGGCGTGCCGAATGCCGCGTCGCTGGGATTTGAGAAAGCGCTCAACCTGGTGGTGCTGGGCAATGTGGAAACGGTGCCGTACACGCTCACGAATAACTTGCCTCAGGTGGACCCTAAGGCACCGGTGCTGGACGATCGCTACGGGGCGGTGCGGGTGGGTTCGCCGGCGACGAACGCGATCACGTTTTTCGAAACGAACCGGCGGACGGGCTATTCGCAGCAGTTTAGCTTGCGGATTCAGCAGGAGTTATGGGGTGGCACGTTGTTCGAAGCGGCTTATATTGCCAACCTGTCGAAAAAGTTGCCGAGCTCGAATCTGCCGATCAACCAGATTCGGCCAGAGTTGATGCAAGCGGGATCGGGACAGGCGCAGCGGCCGTTTCCGCAGTTTTCGAACGTGTCGATTATTGCCCCCAATATTGGGGTTTCGAACTATCACGCGTTGGGACTACGGGCGGAGAAACGATTTTCGAAGGGCTTCAACATTCTGGCTACGTATACGTTTTCGAAGTTCCTGGACAATGCGGACGCGGGGGCGGCCGGGTTGGGGGATGAGGGGGCGGCGTATTCGAATTTCTATAATCGCCGCGCTGATTATGGGCCGTCGGAAAATGACATCCGGAGCCGGCTGACGTGGAGTTCGGTGTACCAGTTGCCGTTCGGCAAAGGGCGTCGATTCCTGACCGACGGGCTCGGTGGCAAAGCTCTGGGCGGGTGGTCGATTGGGGCGGTAATGCTGTTGCAAAGCGGCCCGCCGATTACGGTGGCCACGCAGCAGAATACGACGTTTTCGAACTCGGCCGGGGCGCTGCGGGCGGATGTGATCAAGGACCCGAACCTGCCGGTGGGGGAGCGGGAGATCTACCGTTGGTTCGATACGACCGCGTTTCGCCAACCGGTGAACTACACGTTTGGAAATCAGGGAGTGGGGCTGGTTCGAGGGCCGGGAGTGATCAATTTAAATACCTCTTTGATTCGAACGTTTCGCCTTCTGGAGCGCTACCAGTTGCAGTTTCGGGGGGAGGCGTTCAATCTCGCCAACCACGCAAACTTCGGAACGCCCGGACGTGTGTTTGAGGGACCGGGGTTCGGCATCATCAGTTCGGCGCGGCCGGCGCGGCAGATTCAAGTAGGCATGCGACTGACCTTTTGAGCCCTGTTATAGTAACGCGATGAGCGTACTTTCTCGGCGAGCGTTTCTGGCTTCGAGCGGCTTGGCAGCGGCGGCGCAAACCACGCGGCGACGGCCTAATGTGGTAGTCATTCTGACGGACGACCAGGGCTGGGGTGACCTGAGCATCAACGGGAATAGCAATCTTTCGACGCCCAACATCGATTCGATCGGGCGGCAGGGGGCGCAGTTTGAACGATTCTTTGTTTGTGCTGTCTGTGCGCCGACCCGGGCCGAGTTTATGACCGGCCGCTACCACGCCCGGGCTGGTGTACGGGGTGTCAGTACGGGGCAGGAGCGGATGAACCTGGACGAGCACACGATCGCCCAGACGTTCCAGAAGGCGGGTTACGCGACCGGCGCATTTGGCAAGTGGCACAACGGCTCGCAGGCCCCCTACCATCCGAATTCGCGCGGATTCGCTGAGTATTACGGGTTTACGTCGGGCCATTGGGCGCACTATTTTGATACCGAGATGGACCATAACGGGGAACTCGTGAAGGGACGGGGCTACATTACCGACGACCTGACCAACCACGCCATCGCCTTCATCGAGAAGAACCGAACGCGACCGTTTTTCTGCTATTTGCCACTGAATACCCCGCATTCGCCGATGCAGGTGCCGGAAGGAAACTACGCCAAGTTCGCGCAATTCCAGCCGGCCCTGAAGGCGACCGATCCGGCGTTGGAAGATCTGGGAATGACGCGCGCCGCGCTGGCGATGGTCGAGAACATCGACGGCAACGTGGGGCGATTGCTGGCCAAGTTGAAGGCACTGCGCTTGGAAGAAGACACGGTGGTGCTGTTCGTCTGTGACAACGGACCCAACAGTAGGCGGTCGAATGGGGGCATGAAATGGCGGAACGGGGAAGGGGATGAGGGGGGAGACCTTTCTCCGCAGCT
>JBBRIO010000140.1:0-10257 GCA_038220855.1 Bryobacterales bacterium
GATGCAGTTCCCCCCCCAACCTGGTCAAACCGAAAACGACGACCAGACCATGATCAACAAGCTCGAAGTGCTCCGCAGCATGATCGACCAGGAGATCATGATGCAGCGGGCCGAAAAGAACGGCCTCCTCGCCCAGCAAGCCGACGTCGATGCCGACTTCGCCAAACTCAAGGGTGGCTTCACCGAGGAAGAGTTCAAAAAACGGCTCGAAGAAAAGAAGATGAGCGCCGAGGACCTGAAGTCCGACATCCGCAAGAAATTGAGCATCGAAAAGCTGATCACCAAAGAGATCACCTCCAAAATCAACATCACTGACAAGGACGTCAGCGACTTCTACGCCGCCAATAAGCAGAACTTCAACCTCGCCGAACCCCAGGTCCACCTGGCGCAGATCTTGACGACCCCGGTCGCCGATGCCAGCATTCGGAATTTGAAGAATGATAAGGCGCAGAACGACGACCAAGCCAAACGGAAGATGCAGCAGATCTCTGACCGCCTCCGCGCCGGCGAAGACTTCTCCATGCTCGCCCAGAACTACTCGGAAGATCCCGGCTCCTCCGCCAACGGCGGCGACCTCGGCTTCGTCTCTGAGTCGGCTCTCGAAAAAGCAAACATCGATCTCCGCCGTCTGGTTAGCCAAATGCAGCCCGGCCAAATCTCCCCGGTCATTAAGACGGGAGAAGGCTATCGCATTCTGAAACTCTTGTCGAAGGAGCCTGCGGGCCAGCGCGAACTCAGCGACCCCCGCGTCCAGCAAACAATCCGCGAGACCCTCATGAACCGTAAGGATCAGCTCTTCCGGTCTGCTTTCTTGGAGGCCGTTCGCAACGAAGCCCACGTCGAGAACTACCTGGCCCGTGTCGTCGGCCAACTCGATCCCAAAAAATAAGCGAGTTCCCCCACCACCGAACCGCGACCGCCAGGGAGCGGACCTCAGCCCGGCCCCTCCCACGCTGCCATCGTCTCACCCTGCTTTTCCAAGACGTAGCGCACGGCAGCGTCAATCTGATCGGGGGTCCAGAGATACTGAGTGCTTCCATGCCGAGCCCAGCGAAGCCGTCCGCACTCAGATGGTGCGCCCATATTTAATGCGCGGCTAGCGTAACTCTTGAACGCATTGAGTGCGGCTTCCGGCGGCACGTCCCCATCAATCACCGCATGCACATGATTGGTCCGGACGTGCCCATCAAGCAGCTGCCAGTTTCTGTGGCGGGAGATTCCTCGAAACGGCGTCGAGGACGGTGGCGCGTTCCGCTGCGCCCATCTGGAAGGGCGTTTGCTTCATCGCCAGTCGCACGGCGTGAAGCAACGGTGGGTTCGGCTCGGCGAGTCGGCTCCCAGGCCTGTTGTGGCGACGGCCAATGCTGCCTTCCTCTCCTGGAAGGTGCGAACCGTCGCAAGCGAACGTGAGCAAGTAGGTCACATCGGGAAGTGGAGCGTCGGCCGGTATCTTCTCTCCTTGCGCGGTACGCAAGAGGACACAGGCACCAGCGCCACCCACCGACGGTTCCCTCAGCACCGAACCGCAACCCCCGGCGAGCGGACCCCCTCGGCTCCAGCGACCATCCCCCCCACAAACATTTTCCAGTACACTCATGAACATCCTCGTGAAACATCTTTTGGTCCTCCTCATCGCCGCCACCTCCGCCCGCGCCGCCGCCCCCGCCCTCCCTTGCGAAAGCCTCGCCGCCAAAACCTTCGGCAAAGAAGTCACCCTCCACTCCGCCACCCCCGTCCCCGGCCCCCTCGTCCCAGACAAAGGCAACCTCCCCGCCCACTGCGACGTCCGCGGCGTCATCTGGCCCGAAGCCCGCTTCGCCCTCAAACTCCCCACCGACTGGAACGACCGCTTTCAAATGGTCGGCAACGGCGGCACCGCCGGCGTCATCAGCCTCGGCGCTGTCGATTCCGCCCTCCGCCTCGGCTTCGCCGCCGTCTCCACCGACACCGGTCACGACGCCGCCAAAGAACCCCTCGCCACCTTCGCCCACCTCACCCCCGAAAACCCCAACGCCCACCGCAAGTTCGTCGATTTCGCCTACCTCTCCGTCCACGAAACCGCCGTTCTCGCGAAGCAAATCATCCAGGCCTACTACGGCACCCGACCGAAATATTCATACTGGGTCGGCTGCTCCACCGGCGGCCGCCAAGGCCTCCAGGAAGCCCAGCGCTATCCCGAAGACTTCGACGGCCTCGTCATCGGTGCCCCCGGCCTCTTCCTCACCGGCAACGTCATGCGCCGTATGTGGGTCGCTCAATCCCAACTAGCCGACGGCGCTCTCCCTCCCGAAAAACTCCCCCTCCTCCACCAACTCGTCTACAAAAAATGTGACCCCGCCGACGGACTCGCCGACGGCGTCATCGACGATCCCCGCCGCTGCGACTTCCTACCCAAACGCGATCTCCCCCTCTGCGTCGGCCCCGACGCCGCCACCTGCTTCACCGCCCCCCAACTCGCCGCTCTTACCAAAATCTACGGCGGCGTCCGCAATAGCAAAGGCAAACTCCTCTTCCCCGGCGAACCCGTCGGCAGCGAACTAGTCTGGGTCGACAATCTCATCGCCCCCAACAAAACCGTCCTCCCCCGCTCCGAAAGCCAAATGAAGTTCTACGTCCTCGATCCTTCCCCCGGACCCTCCTGGACCTACCCCCAATTCAACTTCGATAGGGACCCGCCCCGCACCGCCCGCGCCGCCAAGGACCTAAACCCCATGAACCCCGATCTCGCCCCGCTGAAAAAACGCGGCGGCAAAATCATCCAATACTCGGGCTGGGCCGATCAGCAAGTCAACCCGTTCCCCGGCATTCAATACTACGAAACCGTCAGCCAGCGCCTCGGCCCCGCCCCCACCCGCGACTTCTATCGCCTCTTCATGGTCCCCGGCATGCTCCACTGCGCCGGCGGCCCCGGCTGCGCCAACGTCAACTGGCTCGCCGCCCTCACAGACTGGGTCGAAAAAGGAGTCGCCCCCACCCAAATCCTCGGCTCCCATCTCGAGAAAGCACAGGTCACACGCACTCGCCCTCTCTGCCCCTATCCCGAAGTCGCCCGCTATAAAGGCTCCGGCAGTACCGACGAAGCCGCCAACTTCGCCTGCCAACTCCCCTAGCTACTTCTTCGCCACCGCCCCCGCTTTCCGAACCTCTTCAAAATACTGCTGCACATAATGCTGATGGTGCAGCGGCACTTCATCCCGGTGAATCTCCCCACCGCCCTCCGCATGCGCCGCACTCGACTTCGTATACTGTGTCCGTAGTTGCTGCTTACCCCCGCTCACTTCCACCATCACCTCCCCCGTAATGTTCTGCGCCCGCTTCCCAAACAACTCGCTGATCTTGCCCATCGCCTGCTGCTGCTCGGCATCTCGAATGGCCTTATCCCCATCCGCCTTGCCCACCCCCGCCTTCGCATCCGGCGGGGCCTTCTGGTTGCTATTGCTGTCCGCCCCCTGCCCCTTCGCGTTCATCGACTTCTCCCCGTCCTCCCCCTCCTGATCGCCCGGGCTCTCCCCGTTCTGCTGCGCGTCACCTTCCTGACCCTTCTGCTTCTCGCCCTTCTGCCCGCCCTTCTGCTGCTGGTTCGCCCCCCCTTTCTCCGCCGCGCCCTGCTTGTTCGAAGCCTGCTGCTGCCCCCCGTCCTGGTTCGGCATCTTCAGCTTGTTCATCATGTTCTGAAAGGCGTCTTTCATCTTGTCCATCAAGGACGAGTTCTCGCCCGGCTGTTGCCCGTTCTTGCCCTCTTTCCCCTGTTTGCCCTTCTGGTCCTGCCCCTTCCCGCCTTTTTGTCCCCCGTCCCCGTTTGGGTCCGTATCGCCCTTCTGGCCGTCCTCTCCCGGTTGGTTCCCTTCCCCCTGCTGCGCCTCGCCCGGATTGGTCGCCTTCCCTTCCTTCCCGCCTTTGGCCTGCTGGCTCGAAGCAGCATCCGACAAGTCATTCACGTCCGGAATTTGCGGCGTCACAATGTCGCCCTGCTGCACCCCATCAAACTTCCGCTGCTCGTCCTTGGCATCCTCATCCGGCGTCAATCCCAGTTGCTTCAACTGTTGATCCAACCACGGACTCAAATTTCGCTTCACCGCCAACTTCTTGTCCTCAGCGGGCCGAAACACATCCACAATCGCTTCCGATACCGGTGCCCGCAGATCCAGCGTATTCAGCATCCCGTATCGCAGTCCCAACAAACTCAACGAAACCAAACTCAGCACCGCCACCGCATAAACCGCCTTCGGCCACACCATCGGCACCGCGACCACCGGCGACAACGTCGCCGCCAATGCATCCGCACGAATCCGCTGTGCCTCCACCACCGGCCCCGCATCGCCTTGATAATGGAACGCCGTCGACAGCGCGTCCGCCAAGCCCAATCGCTGGTCAATCGCCTGCGCCAACCGGTACGCGCTCGGCATCTGCCGCAGGAAGCGCCAAGCTCCCCAACCAAACGCACCCGCAAACAACAAAGCCGGCCAGAACCAATCCATCACCTGGGTTCCCAAGATCAGCAGCAGAATCAACCCCGCTAAACCCGCCGTCAGCCCCACCATGCTCTGCCTCACCAATTGCGTCGTCACATACCGCCGCCGCACACCGCCCAGAAAGGTTGTCAGATTGCCGCTCTCAGCCATTGACACTATTGTGACACCGTTCGGATAAACTATCGTCGTGACTCCTCTTCTCCTCCTCGCCTTCGCCGCCCTCCCCGATGGGCTCCTCTTCCACGCCGGCTTCGACAAAACTGCCCAAGCCAAAGGTGATCCCCAACTCTATTCCGCCGCCTCCTACAAGGACCTCTCCAAAGCCGCCGCCGGCCTCGCCGCCGCCCCCAACGTCGTCCACGCCGCCACCGCCGGCCGGAACGGCTCCGGTGCCCTCCACTTCAAAGCCAAAAACGAAAACGCCGTCTTCTTCCTCGCCGCCAAAAACGTTAACTTCAAAGCCGGTACCATCTCCTTCTGGCTCCGCCTCAATCCCGACAAGGACCTCGCCCCGGGCTACTGCGACCCCTTCCAACTCACCGACAAAGCCTACAACGACTCCGCCATCTGGGTCGATTTCACCAAGGACGATCAACCCCGCAACTTCCGTCTCGGCGTCTTCGGAGCCCTCAAATCCTGGAACCCTTCGAACCTCGAACCCGACAAGAACCCGGCCTTTAACAACCGCCTCGTCATCGTCAATAAGCCCCCCTTCGCCTCCAATCAGTGGACCCACGTCGCCATCACCCACCAAGGCCTCGGCACCCGCAAAGCCAACGCCTCGCTCTATCTCAACGGGGTCCTCATCGGCGCCGCCCCCTCCATCGCCGAACCCTTCGCCTGGGACCCAGCCAAAACCACGCTCCGCCTCGGCGTCAACTACGTCGGCTTCCTTGATGACCTGATGATTTTCAACCGTCCCCTCTCCCCCGCCGAGATCAAAGCTCTCGGACGCTAGCGGTTCGATGGTACCCTGGGGAATCGAACGCCAAACTCAACGAACTCTAGCCGTCATTTTCGCCGGTTTTTGCGCTTTTTTGACCGTCTACGCCACTCAGCCGATCCTCCCCGTTCTACGTCAGATCCTGGGCATTTCTGAGTTCCTCGCCAGCCTCACCGTCACTGCTTCCACCTTGGGCATGGCGCTGACCGCCCCCTTTGCCGGCCGCATCTCTGACCGCATCGGCCGCAAACGGACGATTGTGATCGCCGGCTTTGCCCTCGCCTTCGCCACCCTCGGCGCCGGCTTTGCCGCCGACCTGCCCATGCTGCTCTTCTGGCGCTTTCTGCAGGGCATGTTCACCCCGGGCATCTTCGCCGTTACCATCGCCTACATTCACGACGAATGGGGGCTCGCCGAATCCGGCCGCGGAATGGCGAAATACGTCGGCGGCACCGTCGTCGGCGGCTTTCTCGGCCGCTTCCTGGCCGGCTACATCGCCTCGCAATACGACTGGCACGTCGTCTTTTTCGTCCTCGGCGGCCTCAACTTAATAAGCGCCGTGATCATCTGGCAGTTCATGCCGGTGGAAAGCAAGAAGGGCGTGCCGGCCACGGAACGTATGGGCCCCGCCGTGGCCGAACATTTCCGCAACCCGCTTCTGCTTGCCACCTTCGCCGTCGGCTTCTGTGTTTTCTTCTCCCTCATCTCGACGTTCACGTACATAAACTTCTATTTGGCCCTGCCGCCCTTCTCGCTTCCCACTTCCGTCCTCGGAACGTTGTTCTTCGTCTATCTGACGAGCGCGGTCGTAACGCCCATCGCCGGTCGTTATATTGACCGCTACGGTCACCGCGTCGTCCTCGTCTGCGGCATCGCCGCCGGGGCCACCGGAACGCTCTTAACCCTGGTACCGAGTGTGCCGGTCATCGTCCTCGGCTTAGCCCTGGTTTGCAACGCCGTATTTGTAGCCCAAACCTGCGCCAGCGGGTTTCTCGGGCTCGCCACCAAGACCAACCGAGCCTTGGCCGTCGGCTTGTACGTAATGGTCTACAACATCGGCGGCAGCATGGGTGCCGCTGTCCCGGGTCCCATTTGGAAGGCCTACGGCTGGCCCGGGGTCGTTACCCTGATCGTCTCGGTTCAGCTCCTAACCATGCTCCTGGCTTGGCGCTTATGGCCACCCAAGAAAGCGCCCGCGATAGCCAAATAGATCGCGAGCGCCCCCAGCACCGCCCGGCATCGTATCCCGACACGCAAAAAAGGGCAGACGAAGCCCACGAACTAAGTTCGCGGCCCCGTCTGCCCTTCTCTACTACGTCTCAGCCTAAGTTAGGAAGAAGCGGCGGCGCTGCTCATCGACGAGGCAACCTTCGAGAAGATGGTGCTGATCGAGGTCGAAACGCCCGGCATGATCGCGCCCGCGGCAACGGCCACAAAGCCGGCCATCAAAGCGTATTCGATAAGGTCCTGGCCCTTGGTGTCCTTCAGGATCTGAACTTTCAGGATAAAATTCTTGATGCGATTCATTAGTGTTTTCTCTCCGGTGCAACCTGTTGTTACTGATGTGTCGGCTGCTATAAGTAAGTTAGCATCGAGCAAAAAAACGGCGAATCAGCAAATCTACCTAGTTGAAAACTATATGCAACTCAGTTTTTCCCTAGTCGCAAACTAAAGTACTGGCTTGGGCAAACACCCTAGACAGGGGGCGCCCGCCGCACCCGATCCCCGCGGCCAAGCAATGCGATAGCATAGGGTGAAATTTTATGTCGCGCCAACACCTCACCCTCATCCTCCTCTGCTCGGCCGCCTTCGCCCAACAGCCACCGGCCGCTCCGCCTCCCGCCGCCGCTAAACCAGCCCGGCCCCAGCCCCCCACCCGCGACCCCAACTCCCCCGGCTACGTCAAAGCCGCCGAACTCCCCGACGGCACCGTGCCCACCTCGAAGCAGGACGGCAACTTTATCATCGGCCCCACCCATCCAGCCGCCCCCGAAACCGTCGTCAAGGAAGGCGTTCCCCAGGGCCAGATCATCGAGTTCACCATGGACTCCAAGGACAGCAAGATCTACTCCGGCATCGCCCGCAAGCCTGGCACCTTCGGTCAGCCAGATCCCGCCAACCCCGGTAAGCTTTTGGTCGACAGCTACCCCCAACCCTACACCCGCAAGGTCGCCGTCTACATCCCCAAGCAGTACGTGCCCGGCACCGTAGCCCCCCTTCTCGTGGGAGCCGATGGGCCAGACCGCCTGCTCTTCACGACGCTCGATAACCTCATCGCCGCCAAGCGCGTCCCGGTCATGATCGCCGTATCGATCGCCAACGGCAGCGGCGACGCCCAGGGCAGCCAGCGCGGTCTGGAGTACGACACCATGTCCGGCCTCTACGCCCAGTTCGTCGAAACCGAAGTTCTCCCGCTGGTCGAGCAGAAAGCCAACGTGAAACTGACGAAGGACCCTAACGCCCGCGCCACGATGGGCTGCAGCTCGGGAGCTTCCGCCGCCATGGCGATGGCCTGGTATCGAACCGATCTCTACCATCGGGTACTCAGCTATTCCGGTACTTATGTGTACCAGCAGTGACCCTACAACGCCGACACCCCGCACGGCGCTTGGGACCTCCACGCCTCGATCATTCCCAACACCGCCAAGAAGCCCCTCCGCATCTGGATGCACGTGAGTGACCGCGACAATCTCAGCACCCGCGACGACTATCACGACTGGGTGGTCGCCAACGAAAACATGGCCAAAGTGCTCACCGCCAAGGGCTACCCCTATCAGTTCGTCTTCGCCCGCAACGCCTCCCACTGCGACCGCGGCGTCAAGGCCCAAACGCTGCCGCTTGCCCTGGAGTACCTCTGGCAGGATTTCCCGAAAAAGTAGAATCCGGGAAACCTCAGCCCCCGCCTTCCGCCCCTTTCCGGAATGCGCCAATGGCCGCATTCCGTTTCGGCGAAGCTCAGCTCATGGTTTCGCGGTTACACCGTGATTACTCGGCCATCCTCCCGCGCCACCTCGCTCACCCTTCCTTCCTCTCTCCGCTCGTCATTTCAAAAGAGAAATAAATACTTCCAAAACATCCCCGCGACCACGCGTCGCGGCGGATTTCCCGGCAAGCTCTCCGTTTAGACTAACTGAGAAGCCCGCGACTTGCGGAAAAAAGGAAGACCTGATCTACTTTGAGATACAGTTATCGAAGGAAATGAAGCGACTTACTAGCCTCCTGCTTCTCGCTGCGGCGCTGACCGCTCACTTAGCTGGACAATCCCTGCCGGTAGAATCCGGCACCACTCTCCTGCTTCGTTTCGATGGCACTCTAAACGGAGTCCAAGGAGAAGTACCCGCCTCCGTCGGCACGAGCGGCGTCTCCTTCGTCCCCGGCCTTCTCGGCCAAGCCGTCCTTCTCACCGCCGGCCACCAACTCTCCTTCGCCGCCTCGAATAATATCTCGGCCACCGCCGGCACCCTCGAATTCTGGATCAAACCGAATTGGCCGGGTAACTCACTCTCCCCCAAGACCATGTTGAGTTGGGGCTCCTCCGGCGGCCTGATCTTCGGCAAGGACGGCGCGCCCAACTGGCGCTCCCTCTTCAATCGATTCCTCCTCGAACAGAGCGCCGCCACCCCGGCCGCCAACCTCTCCGCCGGCCAGTGGCGTCACATCGCCTTCACTTGGGACGCCTCCACGCTCCGCCTCTATCTCGATGGCATCCAGGTAGCCCAGACTGCTCTCACCGCCCCACTCCCCACCATCTCTGCCACCAATTTCTTCCTCGGCAGAGACAACAGTGCCGACGAAATCGACGCCGCCCTTGATGAACTCCGCATCTCCAATCGCGCTCGCACCGCCACCGAAATCGCCATCGCGTACAACCTCCTTCGACCCGAAGTTCCCGGCACTCTATCCACAGTCACCGGAACCGGCACCGCCGCGTTCTCCGGAGACGGTGCCCCCGCCACCTCGGCCGCCATCTCGGCCCCCAATGCAATCGCCGTCGACAATGCCGGGAACTTCTATCTCAGCGACGCCCTCAACCGGCGCATTCGCCGGGTCTCCGTCGATGGCCTCATCGCCTCCTTTGCCGGCAACGGCAGCGCCACCTCCTCCGGCGACTCCGGCCCAGCCCCCTCGGCCAGCTTCAATCCCACCGCCATCGCCCTCGATCCAGCCGGCAATCTCTTCATCGCCGATTTCAACTCTCGCATCCGAAAGGTGGATGCCCTCACACGCCTCATCTCTACCGTCGTCGGCAATGGCCAACCCGGCTTCTCCGGCGACGGCGGATCAGCCATCGCAGCCACGATCTCCCAACCAGCCGGCCTCGCCTTCGACACCGCCGGCAATCTCTACTTCTCCGATCAGGGAACCAGACGAGTCCGCCGCGTCACCCCCGCCGGCATCATCTCTACGGTCGCCGCCAACGGCCTCCCCGGCTTCTCCGGAGACGGCGGCTCCGCCACGGCGGCCGTCATCGCACCAGCCCACATCGCCGTTCGGCCCGATGGCACCCTCCTCATCGCGGAGCCCACCAACCACCGCCTCCGCTCCGTCTCGCCCTCCGGCATCATCACCACCCTCGCCGGCACCGGAACCTGCGGATTCTCGGGCGATGGCGGCCCCGCCACCTCCGCCGCCCTTTGCGCACCCACCGGCGTCGCCCTCGATTCCCTCGGTAATCTCTATCTCACCGACTCCTCCAACCATCGAGTCCGCAAGATCACCCCCGCCGGCACCATCTCCACCCTCGCCGGAACCGGCCTCCCTGGCTTCGCCGGCGACAGCGGACTCCCCGCTTCCGCGCAACTCAACGCCCCCAACTACATCGCCCTCGATAACCAGTCCAAC
>JBBRIO010000141.1:0-10235 GCA_038220855.1 Bryobacterales bacterium
CTGCCGGACTGGCCACCACGGCCGGCGTCGCCGTCGCCGCCCGGTTGGCAGAACAATACGGCCTGGTGCCGCCCGACAACGGCGGTGTCTACGGTCCCGGCGAAACGCTCACCTATGCGGCGCAACGCCTCCTCACCGGCTCCTCCCTCGCCCGTGAGTTCCCCACGAGTAAGATCTCGAAATCGCCCTACCCCAACGGCAAGCCCCCTACCGACGAACTCTTCACCCGCCAGCAAGCCAATAACTTCGCCGATTGGAAGCTTTCCGTGCAAGGCATGGTCGCCCGCCCAGCCACTTACTCGCTCGCCGAACTGCGCGGTCTCCCCTCCAAAACCCAAGTCACCCAACTGGCTTGTGAAGAAGGCTGGTCCTACATCGCCGAATGGATCGGCGTTCCCCTCTCCCATATCTTGAACCTGGCCGGCGTTCTCCCTCAAGCAAAGTACGTCGTCTATGGGTCCATCCCTATCAAACGCCGGCGCTGGGACAGCGTCGACCTCGACGAATCCATGCACCCCCAAACCCTCATCACCTACTCGATGAATGGCGGTGATCTCCCGGTCGGGCACGGCGGCCCCCTCCGTCTCCGCGTCCCCCGCCAACTCGGATACAAGAGCATCAAGTTCATGACCACGATCACCGTCACCGACAGCCTGAAAGGCATCGGCAAAGGTCGCGGCTCCTCCGCCGCCGACGGAGCCTACTCCTGGTACGCCGGTATCTAGCGGCTACTCGTTCAGCTTGCCTTCGTAAACGTTCCCGTCCTTGTCCGACGCCAGCACGATCCATAGCCGCCCCGGCGGCAACAACGCCTTCGTCCCCGTAACGTCGTTCAAAGGCCGCGCAGCCTCCAGCAACACTGCTTCCCCACTTACGATCTGACTCCCCCGCGGTGCCGTCCCCGTCCGCGCATACCTGCTGTAGAGAACAAACTCCCGCTCTGGCTTCCCGCTCAACAACACCATCGGCCGGCTCGGCTCAAACTCCATCGTCCGCGGCGCAAAATGCCGGCTCGTCCACCGCCCCGCCGCATCGCGCACCCGCATCACCAACTGCGGCTCCCCCACCGCATCCCGCGAGTTCTTCATCACCACATGCAACCGTCCGTCGGTCCCCACCGCCGCCCGTATATGGTCGTCCGCCGTCTTCCCCCCGCGTTCGATCGCTTCCACTCGCCCCCACTCCTTGCCATGCCACCGGAACCAAACCACATCCGCCGCCTGGTCCGACCAAATCACTCCCACCCCGCCGCTCACCGCCACCACCGCGCAAATATCATCGGCCGACGCCAAGGTCTCGCTCACTTTGACGGCCGTCGCCCAGCCATCGCCGGACCGCCGCACAAACATCTCCCGACCCCATCCATAGGCCATCCACCATTCCCCCTTCGCATCCCTCGTAATCGTCGCCGTCTCCAAATGCCCCGTCCCCGTCATCCCGATCTCTACCGGCTTGCCCCCCATCCGATAGCCCGTCCCCGCACCTTCCAAACAAGCCACCGCCAACCGTCGCTCCTCCACCAGCACCGCACAAGCCGTCTTCTCATCCGCCCACACGTCCGCCTGCCCCGGCAGCCCCCGTAGCGCCGCGTCCAACCCCGTCTCCCGGCTCCATCCCGCCGTCCCCCGCCGCCAAACGCTGCTACCTCCTTTCACCGGCAACCAAGCCCACCAACTGCCCCGCGCAAACCAGATCTTCGACTGCGGCTTATCCGCCGTCGGCGACGCCACATCCACCTTCATCACCGGCTCCGCCCCGATCGCCCAGAACAGCCACATCGCAAAGATCATCAGACTTCTCCTAAAGAAAATCTAACTCTAGCCAATAAGTACTATCAAGGAGCTCCTTTAGGCAAAAAACATGGAAATATCCTCCCCCACCGGCCTCCAATCCTCCATCGTTCGCTCCAGCCAAGCCTTCACCGGCATCGCCAACGCCACCCCTGGCTCCATCTCCGTTCTCCTCGCCCAAGTGCAGGGACTCGCCCTCGATTCCGTCAACATCGCCTCCGGCAACCCCACCGCCCTCGCCGCCAACCAGGACCAAATGCAACGAGCCCTGCTGAACCTCCGCGACCTCGCCCCGCTACGCGATTCTTCCGTGGCCATGAGTCTAGCCCAGGCAATTCACCCAGAACTCGTTACCACCCCCTTCGCCCATTCTGTCGCCGTTCAACTCCGCCCTTAAAAATTCCCTCTTGTTCCGCCTCACCTCGCCGATAAGACAGTTACGGTTCAATTTCAACGTCCGCCCTGCGAGGTCACTCATGGCTCTCTCCATCGCCCCTAGCGTCGCCGAGGTCAACACCCGGTCCATCCTGGCCGCTCGTCCCCCGACGCCGAAGCCGCCCGTTCTTCCCGAAGGCGACGTCGTCGCAGTCTCTCCCCCTCTCCGCTCGCTGGAGGAAACGGTTCCGCCCACGGCCCTCCTGCGGGATCCCACCTCGGTGGCCGAACTGGCGAACTCCACCAGCCAGCAAATCACCAGCTCCGTTCTCGGAAACGCCAATCAAACCGCCGCCCTCGTCGCCTCGCTCCTGCGCGGATAACCCCATGTCCCGTTCCTGGCTCAACGCATACAAGCCCCCACTCGAAACCGCTACCCCCGCTGAACTCGCCGTCGAACTCTGCGACGCCGCCCTCGTCCGCCTCCAACCCGACGCCTCGCCCGATCGCCTGCTGGAAGCCCAGCAAGCCATCTACGCCCTCGCCACCATGGTCAACCCTGCGGCCGAAGAAACCGCCACCAATCTCTTGCGCCTCTACGAATACTGCCTCTTCCGCCTCGCCGACCCCTCACCCGCCGCCCTTCACTCCATCCGCGCTACCCTCTCACCGCTCCGCCGAGCTTTCGCCCAGCTAGATCAGCCAGCCGCCGAAGGTGGTCTCGAAAACAACATCGCCGGGTGAAGGCCCGCAAAGGCCCCGCCCGGCGATAGTCGAGTAGATCCGGTCAGGTTAGGAAGATGCCGCTGCACGAGTCATCGTGCTGGCAACCTTCGAGAAGATCGTGCTGATCGAAGTTGAAACGCCGGGCATAATCGCGCCCGCGGCAACCGCCACGAATCCCGCCATCAACGCGTATTCAATGAGGTCTTGGCCCTTAGCATCCTTCAGGATCTGAACCCTAAGGATGAGATTGTGAATCCTTTTCATCGTGTTTCCGTCACTCCATGTAACTTAGTCTTATCGTTCCCTAGCTACTGAGAGAAATTTATCACGCCATCGAAATCAAGGCACGGGGCAAAACTCTTAGTCGAAGCCTCCTTTCACCCTACGATCGCGCCGAGAGGGCAAACTTTGGTACCGACGGCACTAACCACCCGCTCACAAGTAACAGTACTATCAGGGCCGCCAAGTTAGCGTACACTCAATCGTGCTCCGTTTTCTCCTGCTCTCCTCAATAGCCGTCCTCGCCACTGCGCAGGACTTCCCGGCAAAAGCCGACGTTTACGTTCAAAGCTGGACCCGCGACGGCCTCTTCCGCGGTACCATCCTCGTCGCTAAAGACGGACAGCCCCTCTTCCGGAAGGGCTACGGCCTCGCCAACGCGGAATGGGATATCCCCAACTCCCCGGAAACCAGGTTTCGTCTCGGCTCCATTACCAAACAGTTCACCGCCGTCGCCATTCTTCAACTCGCCGAGAAGAACAAGCTCAAGCTCTCCGACCCGGTCAAACTCCACTACCCGGACGCGCCCGCCACCTGGGACAAAATCACCATCCATCACCTCCTCAACCACACTTCCGGCATCAAGTCATACACCGGCCTCAAGGACTTCTTCGCCAAGCAATCCCGCCAAGCCCGCACCCCCTCCGAAATCGTGAAGCTTACCCAAGACATGCCGCTCGAATTCGAACCCGGCGTGAAGTTCGCCTATAACAACACCGGCTATGTCCTCCTCGGCGAAATCATCGAAAAAGTATCCGGTCAGTCCTACGCCACCTATCTCCACCAAAACGTGTTTACCCCCCTCGCCATGGCCGACTCCGGCTATGACTCTCCCACCACCATCCTCAAACGCCGCGCCTCCGGTTACCAATCAAACGGCACGAAGAACGCTGACTTCCTCGATATGAGCCTCCCCCACGCCGCCGGGTCTTTATATTCCACCGTCGACGACCTGCTCAAGTGGGCACCCGAAAAGCTCGTCTCTCCAGAATCCTTCGCCAAAATGACCACCCCCGGCAAGGGCAAGTACGCCTACGGCCTGATGATCGACGAGTTAAAGGATCACCGGATCCATGCCCACGGCGGCGGCATCAACGGCTTCAGCACCTTCCTCGCCCGCTTCCCCGACGACAAACTCACCGTCGTCGTCCTCGCCAACCAGGAAACCCAAGCGCCCCAGCAGATCGCCTTCGCCTTGGCCCGCATGGCCTTTGGCGAAAGCATTCCTCCCCGGCCGGTCGTCACGAAAGTCGACGTACCCGCCGCTAGACTCGACCAGTTGGCCGGTCGTTACGAAATCGCTCCCAACTTCGTCCTCCGCGTCTGGCGGGACGGCGAAAAGGTGCTTACCCAGGCCACCGGACAAGGGGAACTCGAAGTTGTCCCCATCGACGAGAACACGCTGACTCAATCCAAAGTAGACGCCAAACTTGTCTTCGAGCGCGGTGCCGATGGCAAGGCCACCGGTCTGATGCTCGAACAAGGCGGACGCCGCATGCCCGCCAAACGCATCGGCGACTAACGGCCCAGCGCCTTGCCAATCGCCGCCTCTACCACCGGTGCCATCAACTCGTAGCCCTTCGCGTTCGGATGCAACCCGTCGCCGGATAGTCCCTCCCGCAGCATGCCCTTCTCATCGGCCAGTGCCGTAAAGGAGTCGGCGTAAACGGCCCCCACCTTCGCCGCGTATGCCTTCAGCCAAGCGTTCAAGGCCAACACCTGCGCGGGCGGACGCCGCTCCGTCTGCTTCCGCGGCGTATAGTCGCTCACCGGCGTCACCGAACACAGCACCACCTTCATCCCGTGCCCCTGCGCCAGTTCGGTCATCGCTTCAATATTGTCGAGGATCATCCGCATCGTCACCGGCCCGGTGTTCCGCGCAATATCGTTCGTTCCCAGCGAGCAACACCATGGCCGCCGCTTTATGCCGAATCACGTCCGGCATCATCCGCACCAGCATCTGCGGCGTCGTCTGGCCGCCAATCCCCCGATTCACGTAAGGCTTGCCCGGAAACGACAGCGCCAGCTTCCAACCGTCGGTGATCGAATCGCCCATAAGGACAACCCGTCCCGCCTCCACTCCCCGCGCTGCCACCGCCTCGTTATCCGCCGCATACCGGCCCAGTTGGTTCCAATCCTGCAACTGGTCCGCCAGCGTTTGGGCCGCCGTCGCCAGGCAACAGTTGGCCTTGATCGGCGGCACCTGCTCCACCACCTGGCCGGCAGCGGGCAAAGCACCCATCAAGAAAAGAGAGACAACGCAATGACGATACATATCCCGTTCATCCTACTTCACCTTCTTCTTCGCCGCCGCATTGCGGTCCACCCGCAGCTTCCAGGCCACCCGCAGCGCCCCGGCCAAAACCTCTTCAGAAGCGACCGCCAGGATGACATGTGTCATCCCCATACGACCCCAGCCCCCAAAGATCGGCAGGAACAGTTCCGGCGCGTCGCCCAGAAACTCCCCCTGCTGCTCCGGGGTTAACATCAGGTTCCCGTAGCCGTCCTTCTCCGACGCCAGCGTCGCGAAGATCCGTCCTCCGACCCGAAAATCAGCCGCACCCATATGCGCGCCCTCTTCGGCCCCGTCCAAGCTCAATGCCAACCGTCGAAAATCGCTTGCTTCCATCCCACCCATTTTACGATGAGGGCATATAGGCGGCACGAAGCTAGCGGGCTATTACCAGATAAGCTTCAACGCCATTTGAATGGAGCGGGAACCGCTGGCGGTCGTGATAACGCCAAACTGGGGCGTACCGATCGTCAAGCCCGGGAATCCGTAGAGGGGGTGATTGAAGGCGCTGAAGAACTCGCTCCGGAACTGGAGTGAGCTGGTTTCGGTAACGCGGAAGTTCTTGAGCAGGCTAAGGTCCCAGTTATTGGCTCCCGGCATTCGGAGGACTCCTTCACCAGAGTTGCCGAAGCGGCCGAACGATTGGGAGCGGAAGGCGGAGGTATCGAACCAGCGGGTGACGCCCCGGTCGCCGCGGGGGAGGTTACCGACGCCGACGCGGTCCGGGCGGTTGCGATCGGACCGGCCGACGTTAGCCGAGACATTGCCCGCGGGAGCGCGGGCTTCACCCGCCCGCATGGTAACTATGCCGCCGAGTTGCCAACCGCCGAGGGCGACGTTCGCCCAGGCCGGGATGGAGTTTAACATCTGCTTGCCTTTACCGAAGGGGAGTTCGTAGGCGAAGCTCAGGGTGAAGCGGAGTCTCTGGTCATAGGGAAGCGGCCCGTAGTCGCGGCGGCGATCCCGGGTGTCCATAACGGTGGATTGATCGCCCCCCTCGCTGATGCCCAGAGCCTTGCTGTACGTGAAGGCGCCCAACAGCGACAGACCAGCGGCGTAGCGGCGTTCGAGTTTGGCTTGGAGGGCGTTGTAGTTCGCCGGGTCGAGGGCACCGGTAAGGCTGACATCGCCGATCAGCGGATTCGGCCGGCGGGATTGAATGGTCGTGGGGCGGGTGGGGTCGACGTCGAGGGTGGCCTGGTTGGGGAGAGAGCGCCCGGTGAGGTTGGATGACTTAGAGCCGACATAGGCCACTTCGAGGGCAAGGTTGGCGAGTAACTCCCGCTGGATAGTAACGTTCCATTGGTACGTCTGGCTGGCGGGGAGCTGATAATCGATGGAGAAGACATTGGTGCCGGGCTGTAGCTGGCTGGACGGAGCCGGGAAGAGAACGCCGGGCAGAAGGGTGGGGCGAAGGGGATCAGAGTTGATGGTGGAATCGTTCGAGAACGGGGGGTTGAGTTGGTAGACCGGGTACTCGTCTCCGCGAATGAAGCCATAGAAGAGGCCCGCGCCAGCGCGGATGACGGTTTTGGGAGTGAGGCTGTAGGCGACTCCGATGCGGGGGGCGAGGTTATTGCGGTCGGGGGCGGTGAGTGAGGAGAGATCTTTGCCGACTTCGAGGAAGCGCTGTTCGGCCACGCTCCAACTGCGGGCGGAGTTATAGCGTTCGCGAATGGGGTTCTGGTATTCGTAGCGAAGTCCGAGGTTGAGCGTAAGCTTAGGGCTAAGTTTGAAGTCGTCCTGGAGATAAAAGCCGTAGTTGTTATAGACGAGATCGACGAAGCCGTTGGTCTGGATAGGGGTGCCGACGCGGGCCGACAGCGGGTAACCGAGGACAAAATCGGCGATGGAAGTACCAGTGCCGGGGGTGCCGATCTGGTTACTGAAGCGGTTCTCGAAGTTCAGGATGCCATTGGGGGTGAGCAGGGCGCGAAGGGCAGGGCGGAAACGGCGGCCGACGAAGCCCGCTTTGAAAGCGTGGCGGCCGCGTTGAAGAGTAAGGTCGTTACCCAACTCGTAGAGGTTTTCGCGGGAACCCTGGGGGGTAAAGGGGCCGCTTCCCATGGTGGTGATCCCGACGATATTGATTTGGGGACTGCCTTGGGAGTTGCCAGGAATGTTGAGGTTGCGAAGGCCAAACTCGGTGGTGGCGAGCGGCGTATCGGCGAGAGGGTTGCCGACGAAGACATCAATGGCGGTATAGCCGAGACGGAGCTGATTGATGGTAGACGGGCTGACGAGCCAAGTGTGGCTCAGGGTGCCATTGCGACCATTGCTCGTATTGAGATTGCCGGTGTAGGGGAGGGCCGTGAGGGTTTCGTTATTGGCGCGGGATTCCGAGAACCGTGCGAAGAGGTTGTGCTTCTCGGTGAGCACGGCATCCATGCGCAGGTTGCCCTGGTCGGCATCGTCAGGATTGGGTCGCTGGGTGACGTAGTTCTGGCCGGGGACCCCGGTCAGATTGGGCGTGGGATAGAGTTTGGCGGCGGCGCGGGCGTATTGCGAAACCTGGCCGGCAGGGATACGGTTGCCGGGGAAGGGCTGACGAAGGCCGTTGTTGACGACGAAAGGATCAAAGATGAGCGGGGAGCCGGTGAAGTCGCCGCCGAGTTGGGCCGGCGTCGGGACGTTGGCGAAGACGGTGCGAGAGCGGCGGGTCCGGAGGCCTTCGTAGTTAGCGAAGAAGAAGAGCTTACTCTTGATTACGGGGCCGCCGGCGGCGAAACCGTACTGGTTGCGGCGGAAGGGCGGGAGGGTGGGCGTACGATCGAAGACGTTCCGGGAGTCGAGTTTGTCGTTGCGAAGAAACTCGTAGGCGGTGCCGTGGAATTTGTTCGTGCCGGATTTGAAGGCGACGTTGATGACGGCGGTGCCGGTGGCGAATTCGGCGCTGAAGGCGTTCTGCTGGATGCGGAATTCCTGAAGGGCGTCGACGGACGGCTGAAGGGCGGGACGGCCATTACGGACGGAGCGGACTTCCATGCCGTCGAGCAGGGTGGATGTCATATTGCCCCGCATGCCGTTGATGCTGAACTGGCTTTGAGCGCCGGGGTTTTCGCTGGCGCCGGGGACAAGAAGGCCGAGTTGGAGAAAGTTGCGGCCGTTGAGCGGCATATCGAGAATCTGCTTGTTCTCGATGGCCTGGCCGACCGCGGCGCTTTCGCGATTAAGCACGGGGGCGCTGGCGGTGACCTCGACCCGTTCAGCGAGCGATCCGACTTCGAGGCGGAGGTCGACGGTGGCGCTCTGAGCCACTTGGAGAACGATGCCGGAGTTCCGCACGGTTTTGAAACCGGTTCGTTCTCCCTCGAGCGAGTACTTTCCGGGGAGCAGAGCCGGGAAATTGAAGTTGCCGGTGGCACCAGTGCGGCTCTCCCACCGCTGGCCGGTTCCCTCGCTAGTCAGCCGGACGACGGCCTGCGGCAGGACGCTGCCGGAGGCGTCGAAGACGGTGCCGGAGATGGAACCTTGCGTCCCTTGCGAAAATACGTTGGACGCTGAAACGGCCAAACACACGAGTACCGAACTCAGCGCGGAAAATCGACTCATAGGGAATGCTCTCCAACTCTGTTTCCTAATTTGCGGATGCCCGCCCACGCAGAGATGCATTATCTATATCAGTCGCTCTGTGGGATGTCAAGGCTAGGCATCCCGCTGGTTTTTTCAAACGCGCGCTGGGGATCGAAGTTCGGATTGGCCCCGGGAATGACAGCCCCACAACTCTTGATCCAGGCGTGGAGTTGGGTTCGCATGCGCGCCGTGCGAGTTGGTTCCTGCTCGGCCAGGTTGCGCTTCTCGCTCAGGTCCAACTTTAAGTTGTAGAGTTCAAGCCGCGGCCGGGTAACATAGCGGTCGCCCTCCTGGGCTTCGAAGTAGTCGCCGAAATACTCGATGAGTTTGTAATCACCGTCGCGGATGACGGCACTGGGCGTCGCGGCCCAATTCAAATCGTAAAACGGCATGTACCAGTAAAGCGGCCGGGTCGGGATCGATCTACCCCGAAGCAACGGCAGCAAAGAGACGCCGTCCAGCGGATGCACTGGCGGGACGGAACCCTTGGCCCCGGCGGCTTCGAGTAGCGTCGGCAGCAGATCGACCACATGGACCAGCGTGCTGCAAATCGACTTGGGCTTTACCACTCCAGGCCAGCGGACCAGCATCGGCACGCGAATGCCGCCCTCGTACGCGAAGCCCTTGCCCTCGCGCAGGGGGGCGTTGTCGAACAGTCGTTCCCGAATTTCCAACCGCTCGCTGCCGCTGGCGGGAAGCTTCAGCGCCCGATGGACGCCTCCGTTGTCGGTGAGAAAAATCACGATTGTATTGGCGGCCAATTTCGTCTCATCAAGAGCGGTGAGAATGCGGCCCATCGCCGTATCCATGTGCTCCAGGGCGGCCAGGTACGTTGCGTTATTGAGGTCGGCGGCGGGGAAGCCCTTAGCGCGATACTTCTTGACGAGCTCTTCGGGTGCGGCTACAACGTTATGGATCGAATGGTGCGCGAGGTATAGAAAGAACGGCTTCGTCTGGTTCTGCCGGATGAACGCAATGGCTTCGTCGACGAAACGGATGACGGCCTTGTCGCCGGTCGCAAACTCCTTCGGAATCACCGAAGGCTTCGCGACGGTATCAAAGCCATAGTGGTGACTGGCCTGCGGCTGTAGCCCGTTGTAAGTGCCATCTTCGTTGGCCGTAAGGTGCCATTTGCCAACGGCGGCGGTCTGGTACCCGGCTGCCTTCAGGCCCTTGGGAAGCAGGAAGGTCGAACGGGA
>JBBRIO010000142.1:0-10198 GCA_038220855.1 Bryobacterales bacterium
GAAGCAAACCCTACTCCGGGCCGGTACGCTAGCAACCAATAGCGTCCAATGTAATCTCGGTAAACAGCTCTACCCGCTCCGTCAGATCCAATTGTGAGCGCGGGCTTACCCGTGAACCCTCCAGTTCCCGCCTGCCACCCCCTCCATGTCTGCGTTGAATTAGAGAAAACGTTCATTTTCGGCAAACCGGAAATCTCAACAGCCGCAACATAGGTATCACCAACGCCGTTCTTCGCGCTGACTGGCGTACCAGTGACCGACTGGCCCGAATCCCAAATCGTCGGCGATCCCAACGTGATCAGCTTAAGGCGATCCGAAAAGGCCTCGCGATAAACGCTGGTTGGCACAATCGGAATCGATACGTCCGCGACCGCCCAGGTCCCCATCGCTTGCCACAAGGAGTTACCCCCGGCGACACCCTGCGCCGCAAGGTACACCAGTTTCTGGCCCGCGAAGTTGGGTTTGAAGGTAATTGATACTGTGAGCGTAGTACCTGTGCCCGACGAAGTAACCGTACTCCCCTGGCCAGAGACTCTGCACTGGCTATTTTCCACCGTTTGGCCGTTTGGGATTGCGACTCCTGCCGACAACCCCGTGCCCGGTCCGGGCCCCGGTCCAGCATCATTAACGAGATAAAGAGTGCCGGAACTAGGGCCGGAAGAGAGAAATGCCATATAACAGGCGTTCCCACCGTCCAAAGCTGAATTAATCAACACGTTCATCACACTGAGGTCCGGCCACCCGAGCGTATCACTGAATCCAAAGGTGAAAGTCTGCGTCAGCCCTGCTCCCGAGACCGGAGACAAACTGACGACGGAAGAGCCAGGAGGGGGCGCTAGCGGAACGCCCCATGTCCCCATCGTTTTCCAACCCGAAGTGTTCTCCGACGAATCTCGGGCAGCCATGTAGATAATCTTGTTGCCCCCAAAGGCCGGCTTAAAGGTAACCGCCAAGCTCAAAGCGACCGTCGTCCCCGAAGCGGACGCGGAGCTCTCCGCCGCCGATAAACTACACTGGTCATTCGCTATCATGCCCGTACCCGGGATAACCATAGTGACCGCGTCGGAACCTGCGTTATTGACCAAGTAAATGAGCCCGGACGTGGCACTAGAAGAAACGTAAGCAACATAACACGCGCCAGCGCTATTCAGCGAACTATTGATCAGTACGTTCGCAACTGCAACGTTATTCCAACTGCTTGATCCGCCAAAAGTAAAAACGAAGGTCTGGGTAGACGAGTAGCCAAAGTTCGGAGTCGTTGAGATGGGCTGGGGCGGGACCTGCGCCAGAGCTAATCCGCTCCCGAGAACCGCGAACCAAACTGCGCCTAGACTCAATTTAGCGCCTTGGCGCTTGCCGCGCGCTTGCTCACCCTGGTGTATAGAATCAGGAAAGATAGACATAAGCGTGAAACTCTCCGCCTAGCTGAAAGCAGCGAGGACCCAAAGGCTAGATCAGTCGAATGGGATTCCGATAAACGATGGCCGTTCCCGGACTACCCGTATTGAATTTATCGCGGTCCATGTGGAAAAAAAATACTAACAGATTTGTTTCACAAATACAAGAACGTTTTTGATATTTCATGCATTCAATTTGCGAATATGAGAATCCGGTGAATCACCTACAACTTTCCGCAAAACCGCATGACCGACCACCGCATCGGCCTCACGCTTCACCAGCTCGACCTGGTCATGGAAGGCCGCATCGACTCGATCATCGACGGCCTCGTAACGTATTATCAAGCCGAAAAGCTCAAGGAACAGTCTGGCGATGGCCAGCAAGCCGCCTAGCCTTACCGTCGGCCAAGCGCTCCGCCAAGCCACCAGCTTTCTCACCGAGCAAGGTATCGATAGCCCCCGGCTCACCGCTGAAGTCCTCCTCTGCCGCGCGCTCCGAAAGGAGCGCGTGTATCTTTACGCCCACCCGGAAGCAGAGCTCCCCGAACTCGCCTGGATCCACTACGGCCGCTGGCTCCACGAACGAACCCAAGGCAAACCCCTCCAGTACATTACCCAGGAACAGGAATTCTACGGCCGCTCTTTTCGGGTCGCCCCCGGCGTCTTAATTCCCCGCCCCGAAACCGAACTGCTCATCGAACTCGCCCTCCAAAACGAACCCACGCAACTCCTCGACATCGGCACCGGCTCCGGCATCCTCGCCATCACCCTCTCCCTCGAATGGAACATCGAGACTTACGCCACCGACCTCTCCGGCCCCGCCCTCGCGATCGCCCAAGCCAACGCTAAGGCCCTCGGCGCTCGCGTCCACTTCGTCCAGTCCGATCTAGCCTCTGCCTTCGCCGACGCCCGGTTCGGCGGCATCGTCACCAACCCCCCCTACGTGCCGTCAACCGATCAACCCACCCTCCAACGCGAAGTCCGCGACTGGGAGCCCCCCGAAGCCCTTTTCAGCGGCCCCGACGGCCTCGACCACTATCGCCGCCTCGAACCCCTCTGCCGCCGCCTGCTCCGTCCCCAAGGCTGGCTTCTCGGCGAGTTCGGCCAAGGCCAATCCCCCGCCCTTCAGGCCCTCTTCTCCCGTTGGGCCAATCTAACCATTCACCCCGACCTCGCCCAAATCCCCCGCATCCTCTCCGGTCGCGCGACATAATCCCGCATCCTCCCGCTCCCACCCCCAGTGACATCCACAGCCATATCCGATAATGTGGAAGCAGAAGGAGAAGCACACCATGGCAGCACTGGATTGGGCGCAATGTCCCGCCGTTGAAAGCATCCCCGGGAAGGTCAGCGGTGCGTGGGTCTTCAAAGGCACTCGCTTGCCGGTATCGACAATTTTCGAAAATCTGGAAGCCGGCCTGACGGTGGAGGAAGTCATGGATGAATTCGCCGTCACCCGCGATCAGGTCAATGCCGTGCTACATTTCGCGGCCAGAAGTCTCCGCACCCCGTCTGATTCACCCTCACACGAGGCCGAGGCGCTTACCCGCTGATGCGGATTCTATTCGACCACGGGACACCTCGTAGTATTGTCCGATGGCTTACAGCCCATACAGTGATCGAGGCGTTCGCGAAAGGTTGGGACCAGTTGCACAATGGTGCATTGCTGAAAGCGGCAGAGGAGGATGGTTTTGATCTCCTTCTAACCACCGACAAGAACATGAAGTATCAGCAGAACTTCAAAGAGCGGCGCATCGCAATTGTAGTTCTAGGAAATTCGAATCGGCCCGTCGTTCACCGCTATATCGAACGGGTTATCGTGGCGGTGAACGCCGCCACGCCCGGCAGCTATATCGAAGTGGATATCCCCTTCGAATGATCGAGTTCTCCATCTCCCGCAAGGGCCCCCATCGGTCGGCCAACACCCGGCACCGAACAGCGACCGTCACCGGACCTCCCCGGTGAACCACGACTGCGGGCCACCGCAAGCACGTCCCCGCGCCAGTCCCACCTACCCCGACGCTCAGATTTCCGCCCCGCCCCAACGCCTCCACGGCCCCATCCATTTCAACTCCCACACCCATCCTCGCCGCACAGCTTGACGCCGCCCCCCCATTCATGAAATAACGTTCTCTAATCATGCAACGCCGTCAACTCTTCCAAAGCGCAGCCCTCGCCGCCGCCGCCCAACTGCCCGCCTCCGCCGCCAAGTCGAAAAGCCAAGGCAAACCCGTCCTCATGAAGGTCGGCCACCAGAACCACGACGACAACGAAAACCTCCCCGCCCTCGCCGCCTTCGGCCTCAAGCACATCTGCTCCACCCTCCCCTCCCGCAAGCTCGACGAGAAGTGGAGCGTCGACGGCCTCAAGGCCCTCAAGGACCGCATCGAAAAGTTCGGCATCAACCTCGACATGGTGCCCCTCCCCCTCAGCTCCGCCTACATCACCAAGGCCGAATATCCGTCCATCCTCATGGGCAAGTCCCCCGACCGCGACCGCGCCATCGACGACATCTGCCAGATGATCAAAAACGTCAAGGCCGCCGGCATCGGCGCCGTCAAGTACAACATGTCCATCCTCGGCGTCGTCTCCACCGAACCCACCAAGGGCCGCGGCGGTGCCATCCAGCGCAGCTTCCGCTACGCCGAAGGCAAGCAGGAGCCCGCCCTCACCGAAGCCGGCCCCGTCCCCGCCGACGTCTATTGGGAGCGCATTACCTACTTCCTCGAACGCGTCATCCCCGTCGCCAACGAATACAAAATCAAAATGGCCTGTCACCCGCACGACCCCGCCATGCCCAAGGGCAAAGGCTGGCGCGGCGTCGAAACCGTCCTCTCCCCCGAAGGCCTCAAAAAGTTCGTCTCCATCAAAGAGAGCCCCTACCACGGCCTCAACTTCTGCCAAGGCACCATCAGCGAAGGCCTCGTCGATCCCAACAAAGAAATCCACGACTACATTCGCTACTTCGGCACTCGTAAGAAGATCTTCAACGTCCATTTCCGCAACATCGAAGGCAGCTTCGGCAGCTTCACCGAGACCCTGCCCGACAACGGCTCCGTCAACATGCTCGAAGCCCTCCGCACCTACAAAGAGGTGGGTTACGACGCGATGGTGATGCCCGACCACGTCCCCAAGATCCACAACGATCCCGGCGGCGTCAAGGCTTTCGCGTTCTGCTTCGGTTACATCCAAGCCGGCTTGCAGATGTTAAAGATGGAAGGGTGAGCCCCGAAGATCTGATCCCGCTGCGTTGGTCCGGAGCCGCCCCCGCCCCGGACCTCGCCCCCTTCAACTGCGCCCTCGGCACCGGATCCCCCCTCCCCGCCCCCGACCTCACCTCCGTCACCGGAGTCACGACAGCCCCCTGGCCCAGCGTCCGCATGAGCCGCACCGGAGCCGCCGTAGCCGGGCCCACCGGAGACCCCTGGGTGAACGCCAACGGCTGGCGCATCCAGATGCTCCGCGCCCGGGACCGCAAGCCCGTCTGGCTCGACACCAAACCAACCTCGCCCAGCCTCGAACTGGCCCTCGCCGAAGCCGAAACCTACGGAGCCCGCTGGGTAGCGACCGCTGACGCCACCACCTTCCCCAAACTCCAAAGCGCGATCAATTTCTTCGAAGCTCATAAGCAGTGGAGAACCTGGCGCCCCGTCGCCCGCCTCGCCGTGGTCTCGGACTTCGCCGGCCCCAACGAATTCCCCGCCGGCGAGTATCTCAACTTACTAAGTCGCCGCCAAATTCCGTATCTCCTGAACGGCGACACCGAATCCGCCAAAGCCATCGTCCTCTTCGACCACAAACCCGTACAGATCGAAGTCTACCTTCGCTGGGTCCGCGCCGGAGGCCTGCTCATCGTCCCGCCCGGAACCCGCGCCGGCCCCGCCCCTCTTGAGCACGGCCACAAAGTCTTCGCTGAAGGCAAAGGACGCATCGCCGTAGCCGAAACGCCCTGGACCGATCCCTACCAAGCCGCCACCCGGACCCACCTCCTTTTCAGCCGCCGAAACGATACCTTGCGCCTCTGGAACGCCGGCACAGTCAACGCCCACTACGTCGAATCGAGTGACGAAAAGTCCGCCGTAGTGCATCTCCTGAACTACGGCCCCCGATCTACAGACAACACGAGCCTCTGGACCGCCAAGCCCTACCAAACCGCGACGCTAAAGACCCTCTCCGGCCCACCGACCACCCTCCGCCCCATCCCCGCCAACGGCGGAACCGAACTAGCCCTCCCGCCCCTCGGCCCCTACACGGCCATCGAACTAACCGCCTAGCAGGCAACCGAGCGGCTGGACCGAGCAGGATACACTCACCATATGAGCAAGCGATTGCAGGTTCTGTTGCCGGATGGGGAGATGGAGTCGGTTCGGCGCTTGGCGAAAGCGGAAAATTTGACGGTGGGTGAGTACGTTCGCCGGGCGTTACGAGAAGATGAACTTCGGCGGCCTTCACGGAGTGCGTCGGCCAAGCTCGCTTCCATTCGGGAAGCATCGCGACTGTCGTTTCCGACGGGTAGCATTGAGGAGATGAACCGCGAGATTGCGGATGGGTATTCGCAGTGATTTTTATAGATTCGAATGTGCCAATGTATCTGGTCGGCTCGGCGCATCCGAACAAGACGGACTCTCAATTGACCTTAGAGCGACTCGTGGCGGCAAAAGAACGGTTGGTTTGCGATGCTGAGGTCCTCCAGGCGATCGTTCATCGATATGTCTCGATCGAGCGGCGGGCGGCCATAAGTTTGGCGATTCGAGCACTGCTGGGCGTTGTCGACGAGGTGTTTCCTATCGAAAAGGAGGATGTACTTCGAGCCGCCGCGATCGTGGCGGGAAGAGAAAGGCAGAGCGCGCGGGATCTGAATGCGTTCGGTTCTGGCTTGAACGAACGCCTCAAGTGGCTTGTGTTCACACGTCCCGAGCCGCCTCGCTTGCTCCAATAGCCAACCCGGAATTCACGTCCGTATAAGGTACGGCTCACCGCCCCCGCTTTCGCGTCGAACGTTCTCCGCACAGGATGATGTCGACCCGACGCCGAGGTAATCAGGGGAAAAGTCATAGTGCTTGCCCTTTGCATTTGAACCATCCCCCGTCAGGTACTCTAGTAAATTACAGATGGAGGTAGGACCCTACACGATCGAGCGCCAACTGGGGGAGGGCGGCATGGGTGCCGTGTACCTGGCCTCGCGTACGGACCACCAGTTTGAGAAGAAGGTGGCTCTCAAGCTGATTCTGACCGGCGCTAACTCAAAGACGCTCATGGAAAGCTTTCGGCGCGAGCGTCAAATTCTTGCCGGAATGGAGCACCCCAACATCACCCGCCTGCTCGACGGCGGCGTCAACTCCGACGGTCGGCCGTACTTCGTCATGGACTATGTCGACGGGATGCGCATCGACGAGGTCTGCAAGGACCAACCCGTCGCCACCCGGATCGAAATCTTCCGCAAAGTATGCGCGGCGGTGACATACGCGCATCAAAATCTGGTCATTCACCGAGACCTGAAACCATCAAACATTCTAGTGACGGCCGATAACGAACCCAAGCTCCTGGACTTCGGCATCGCGACCGTTCTAAGCACCCAGGCGCAGGCGGTGACCGTCACGGCGGGCGCAGCTTTCACGCCCCTGTATGCGAGCCCGGAAATGATCAAAAGCGAACGCATCACGGTCGGAACCGACGTTTATTCGCTCGGCGTCATTCTGTACGAACTGCTGGCGGGACGCTCCCCCTACACGCTGCAAAGCTCGAATCCGATGAGTCTTTATGACCAGATTTTGAACGTCGAGCCGCCGCGGCCGTCAACCTTGCCGGCGGAGTTGGATGCGATTACGCGGAAGGCGCTGGCGAAGTCTCCCGAGGAACGGTACCGGACGGTCGAGCAGCTTTCCGACGACCTCCGGCGTTTCCTCGCGGGCATGCCGGTAAAAGCCGTGCCGCCCGGAGTGCTCTACAAAACCAGGAAGTTCGTTCTCCGGCACCGGGTCGCGGTCGCCCTGTCCACTCTAACTACGCTGGTCTTACTAACCACCCTTCTGACGATGGTATGGCAAGCGCGCATAGCGGACCGGCAATTTCAGGAGACGCGGAAGCTCGCCAAGTTTTTGTTGTTCGATCTCTACAGCGGCGTGCAGCAACTTCCCGGCGGCACGCCCGTTCAAGCAGAAATGGCCAACCGTTCGCTTGCCTATCTCGATACGCTCAGCGCGAGCAAGCCGACCCACCTGGAGATGAAGAACGAACTGGCCGAAGGCTACCTGCGCATCGGCAACGTGCTCGGCAATCCGTTCGAATCAAACCTCGGTAAACGCGAAGAGGCGATGAAGAGTTATGCGAAGGCCCTGGCCATCGTGGAATCGTTGCAAGACGCGCGGGCCCGGCTGACGCGGGTTAGGCTGATGCTGATCACAGGAGGCATCCGGACCTTCAACGCCAAGACGCAGGACGAAGGCATTGCGCTCGTGCGGAAAGCGTTGACCGACCTGGAGACCTATTCTGCGGCCGCGCCGGCAGACCTGGATCTGCGCTACGAACTCGGTGCCGCGTCGCAATCGTTGGCCCGGCATTTGATGCAGAGCGAAGGCTGGATTACCGACGCGAACGCCGCGGAAGCGAAGCGGTTTGTGCTGAACGGCAGGGCACATTTAGAGGCCGTGTTGGCCGCACGTTCCAACGATCCGATGGTGCTGCGGCGCCTGGCGATCAACCATCAGATTGAAGCTCTCTCCACCGCCTCCGGAAACCCACAGGAGGCGCTCAAAGCTTACGCGAAGTCCTTGGCTTATTTGGACCGCACTCCGCCGCCGGGCAACGGAACAGTCATCTTCCGCATGCTGCGCGCGGCCATTCTGGTGTCGCAAAGTTGGGAGGCGGGCCAGGCCGGCGAGCATGCCGAGGCGCTGCGCATCGGCACGCTCGCCACGGAGACGTGGATGAATATCTCTGCGTCCGATCCGTTGAACGCAGGCGCGCTGTATTCATTGGCCGGTGCGCATCGGACACTGGCGATTGTGCATGGCTACACGGCGCGCCACACCGGCTCCCTGGGTTACTGGCGGAAGGTGGAGGAGGCTTGTGACCGGTTGCTGACGATGGAGCCAGGCGCGGAGACTTATGTGTTGATGCGCGCCGAAGCGCAGATCCGGCAGGGAGACATGCTCGTCCTGGCGGGCCGGGCCAACGAGGCCCCGGCGATTGCGGCCAAGGGGCTCAACACGCTCATACAAATTGCCGATGCGCCGGAGGCGCAGTCCTGGCAGAAGGAGGATGCGGCGTCATGGTTGCTGAACACGGAAGTGGTGTCATTACGGCAGCCGAAAAAGGCGTTGGCCTACTTGAAGGGGTTAGAGATGAAGGCTTCGACAAGCTACGAGACACTGGCGAAGGCGTTGTATCTGACCGGCGACGTCGCCCGGGCCGTCGAGGCAATTGACAAGGCGATGCAACAGGTGGACCCAACCTCCCGTAACTGGAAAACCATGAGTGAAGCGCGAGCGAGCTACCTCTCGCGAAGCAAGTAAGGAGCGCCCATTCGGTGGGAGCTCGCGCAACATCCGCAATTGATCCGTACCTTGCGAAGAAGTGGCCCCTTAGTCTCATCGGGCGTCAAGTCGCCAGGACCGAACCGGTTCAGACGCAGAATCCGGTAACGGCCATCCGAACCCAATTCGCGCAAGCGGCCTCCAGGGCGGTCGCGGAAATATCGGTCATGATTCGATCTCCGCGGCTTTTGCCAAATACAATTCAACCCGATCACTGGTCCAAGTCGCCACACCGCATCCGAAGAAGTCGGTGTCTTCGGTCCAAATCGGACAGCCGAACGCCAGCGCCGAAGCCAATACCGGCCAATCGTCCCCATCGCGCCGGTCGATGCGTAGGCGTGCCGCAGCCTCGCAGCGGAGATAGGTTTCAGGCTCGGCAACGGTAACGATCCGAGCTACGAGTTCCAGCAACGCCATCGCTTGAGCAACCGGGACCATACGTGCCTTCAGGATCTCCGGCGGATGTTCGCGAGCTTCCTCGAACGCGGTGTCCGGCGCAAGGAACTCAACTTGCCCAGCGTACTTTCGCAACAGCCCGAGCACGCGTGATCCAAGCACCGCGCGAATCAGAATATTCGCGTCGAGGACCAGCATACTTAGTTCTTCCGCACCCGCTGTTCACTCCGAAGCTTCTTGAAATCGGCAACAATCGCGTCTTCGGTGGTCCCCGCCGCCGCGATCAGCTCCTGCATTTTTTCACCGGCCAGTCGTAGCGCCTCCAAGTCGGCTTGGCTTACCTTGGGTTTGGTAGGGACGTAAATACCAATCGTCGCCCCGTGCCGCGTGATCGCGACAGGCGTCTCCGATTCCAGATACTCTGCCAGATTCTCACGAAACTCACGGATTCCAACTTTAGTGGTCTGCATCGGGGCAACCTCAATTGCGTACACAATGATAACACAACCTGCGGCACAGCCCTCCCGAGCTAAGCGAGCTAAGCGCAGCATATCAAGCCCTTTAGTCGGAGAGGAGCGCAGCCTCAAGCCGATCACATGCGTCCATAACGAATGGCTAAACTCGCTCTTGGTACGCCGCTCCATGATCATACTTCTCGCCAAGTGCGACGGCGGAACACAGTTGCAGGTCCGCGGTGATTTTCCTATCTCCTGCGAATACACCGGGCGTCCACATCGCCCAGCAGCCGCCGACCAGAAAGCTGGTCGTAAATGCGGATTCAAGGGCGGCGGGGCCCGAGCCAACGCAATGACGGCAGAATAGCGATGCTCAAAACTATTCCGAAAATCATAACGCCGGACGATAAATCCG
>JBBRIO010000143.1:0-10187 GCA_038220855.1 Bryobacterales bacterium
CGCGGAGGAAATCGTCGATTTCGCTGGCGCTGACCGAGATCTGGCCTTGGGAGCGGAAGAACTGGATCCAGGGGATGGACTGAGCGGCGCGCAGGGGGCCGATGGCCCGGCGGCGGAGGAGAAACGAACCGGCGACGATGAGGGTCGAACCGTCCAGGGCGAGCATTTCGTCCTCGCGGAAGAACTCGGCGGAGATCTGCCAACTGCCGTCGCCGCTCTGCTGCCAGAGCAAGCGGAAGCCGAAGGGATCGGGGTCCCAGGTGAGGGGTTGGGTGAGCGAGCGCTCTTCGGAGTTGGGACTTTTGAGGAAGCAACGGCCGGAGCCGCAAAGGATGGGGAGGAGGCGGAGGCCGAGGGCGGGGGAGAGTTCGTAGTTCGTGTAGATCTCTTCGGCGGGGTATGTGGCGTACGTGGACAGGACGCCGCGGGAACCGGCGAGGGAGAGCAGGATTTCGCGATCGTCGGAGGGGTCGGGCATCTCCTGGAGCTGTTCGAGGGAGAGGCGCAAGGGGTAGGTTCGATTCCAGCCGCCACCCTTCAAATTCGGGGTCCGCGCGAGAATTTGCAGAGAGATCGCCCGGCCATTGCGGAGGGTATCGAGGGGGTCGACGAAGTAGAGGATCTGTTCGTTTTCGGGGCGGGGTTCGACGCGGCGCTGGGGGGTAACGCCGGCTTTGGCATCGATATCGCGAAGGTAGAGGCGCCAGTTGGGGAGGGCGGCTTCGCCGGGGAGATCGTCGGGGCCTTGGGCTTCGTTCAGCGTGAGTTCCAGGCTGGTCCAACGGATGTCCGTCAGGTAGCCGAGGCGCTCGGCGTCGACGGCGGTGGCCCAGAGATGCTTGCAGGGTCCGTTTTTGCGGAAGGCTTCACAACCGCAGTAGAAGTACAGATCGCCGCCGTCGATGCGGATGGTGACGCGGTATTCCTGGGTGCCGAGGGCGATGGCTTTGACGGCGAACTTACTGCCTTGACGGATGGTGACGCGGTGATTGCGGACGTACTCCCACCCTTTGGTCCGGGTGTCGGCGTCAAAAAAGGACGCGAGTTTATCGATGAGACTCTTGATGGCCATCGGCGTTAGTTGTTTTTGAGGAACTCCCGCAGGAGGCCAAGAGCAGAAGCCAGGATGGGCTTTTCAACGGCGTAGCAGATGCGGACGGAGCCTTCGCCACCATTGCCGAAGGCGACACCAGGGGCGAGGCCGACCTTGGTTTGGAGCAGGAGGCGTTTGCAGAAATCGAAGGAGTCGGAGAGGCCTTTGATTTGCGGGAAGAGGTAGAAGGCACCGTCGGGTTCGGGCACGGTGACGCCGGGCATGGAGCGGAGTTCGGCGGCGCAGAAGTCGCGGTTGGCGCGGAGCATCGTGAGGAGTTCGGCGATGAAGGGTTCGCCGTCGCGGAGGGCGACTTCGCCAGTTTTCTGGACGAAGGGCGGGGTGCAGGAGACGATGAACTCGTTGAGCTGGGTGGCCTTGGCGATGAGGTCGGCGCGGCCGATGAGCCAGCCGAGGCGCCAGCCGGTCATGCAATAAGATTTTGAGAAAGACTGGGCGACGAGGACGGCATCGTCACGGGTGGCCAAGCGGAGAATGGAGGGCTCGATGTTGGCGGGGCCGTAGGTGAGGCGCTCGTAGACCTCGTCGGCGAGGAGCCAGAGGCCGTGGCGGCGGGTGAAATCGAGGAGGCGCTGTTGGTCTTCGAGGGTCGCCACCCAACCGAGGGGGTTGGAGGGCGTGGTGTACATGACGAAGCGAGTGCGAGGGGTGACGGCGGCTTCGAGAGCGTCGAAGTCGATGACGTAGCGGTCGCCGGAGAGCGGCTGCGCCATTTCGATGGCGTGGGCGCTATTCATGCTAACGATGGAGCAGGCGTTGGGCCAGGCGGGGGTGAGGATGAGGGCTTCGTCGCCGGGATTGAGGAGGCAGCGGATGGAGAGGTTGAGGGCTTGGACGCCTCCGCTCGTGACGATGATCTCGCGGGTGGGGTCGAGGGCGACGGCGTGGTGCCGCGCGTAGTAGGCGGCGAGAGCCTCGCGGGTGGAGAGCAAGCCTGCGTTTGGGCAGTAGGTGGTGAAGCCATCGGCCATGGCGCGGGCGGCGGCTTCCTTCAGAAAGGCAGGCGTGGGGAGGTTCGATTCGCCGAAGAAGAGTTTGTGTACGCCGTCCATGGTGAGGGCGATTTCAGCGAGTTCGCGGATACGGGAACGCGCGACAGATTGGGCGGAGGAGGATACAAGCGCTGGCATTTAGGAGAAGAGTTCCGAGAGGGGGAGGGCGAAGCCGGGGAGCAAGGTGGAGGTCAGGGTGTCGGCAAGGTGCAATTCGCTGATGGCCGTTTGTGAGTAGACGACGAGGGTGCCGAGACGGGGGTAGAGGACCCAGGTTTCGGATACTCCGGCTTCGCGGTACAGAGCTATCTTTTCCATCAGCCGGATGGCCGGATCGGAGGAGACGATTTCGACGGCGATATCCGGGATGCAGGTGAGAACCTGTTCGCGGCCGAAGCGGGTGGGATCGGACTTGATGAGCAGGCTGAGGTCAGGAATGAGGACGGCGTCGCCGAAACGGAAGGAAGATGCGAGCAGGACGCGGAAGCGGCGGGGGCGACCGGCGGCGGCGAAGAGGGCTTCGGCCAAGTTGCTCTTCACGATCTCGTGGGTTTCGCCGGCGTTCCCCAGTGGCTCCTCCCAGATTTCGCCGTGGACCAATTCGCGGAGCAGGCATTCAGTTTCCGGCAGGGCCAAGAATTGGTCGACGGTGATCCTGACTGCAGCGGAGGCCATCTACCTACTGTAGCGAAGCGGCGGGCATTTAGGAAAAAAGCTCTTCGAGCGGGAAAGAGAAATTGGGGAGAAGGGGAGAGGTTAGGGTGTCTTTCTGGCGGAGATCGGTGATCGCGGTGGAAGTGTACACGAGGACCTCCGCTTCCTGCGGGAGGACAATCCAAATTTCCTTCACCCCCATAGCACGATAGGTATTGACCTTGTGATGGAGGCGTCCAGCGGATTCCGAGGACACGACTTCGACTACGATCTCCGGGACGCAAGTCAGAAAGCCTTGAGAGCGGACATCTGGACGAGCCTCAATCAAGACACAGACATCGGGGGTCAGAAGCTCTTCTTTCCGGAACTGAAAGGTAGACTCGGAAAGAACCAGGAAACGGGCGGGCCGTCCGGCGAAGTAGGCCAAACTCTGGAGGATGCGTCCTTTCAGAACCTCATGAGATTGGTGAGCGTGCGCCAGGGGTTCCTCCCAGATTTCCCCATCGACCAACTCACGCTTAATTCCGTCGACCTGGGGGAGGGCGAGGAACTCCTCGACGGAGACCTTTAGAGCGGCAGAGGCCATGGTAGTATTCTAGCCGAGCGGAGGCGTGTCCCGGGACATCTCTTCGATGTTGATGAGCGTCGGGTAATCGCCGGTGTAACAGGCGTAACAGAAGTCGCGGTTATGATCGCCGACGGCTTCAGTAAGTTTGCCGATGGGAAGATAGCCCAGCGAGTCGGCTTCGACGAACTTACGGATTTCTTCATTCGACGAGTTAGCGGCGATGAGTTGCTGCTTATTCGGCGTATCGACGCCGTAGAAACAGGGGCTGATCGTCGGCGGGCAGGAGATACGAAGATGGACCTCGCGGGCTCCGGCTTGGCGGACCATGCGGACGATCTTACGGGAGGTGGTGCCGCGGACGATGGAATCGTCGACCAGGATCACCCGCTTGCCTTCGAGTAGATGCCGAACAGGGTTGAGCTTGAGCTTGACGCCGAAATCGCGGATGGCCTGGGAAGGTTCAATGAATGTCCGCCCCACGTAGTGATTGCGAATCAAACCCAAACGGAACGGAATCCCGATTTCGTCGGCATAGCCAAGAGCGGCCGCGACGCCCGAGTCCGGCACCGGGACGACGATATCGCCGTCGGCCGGATGTTCTCGGGCCAGGAGACGACCCATGCGTTCGCGGGACTGCTGCACCGGGCGACCGAAAACGAGCGAATCCGGACGGGAGAAATAGACGTGCTCGAAGACGCAATGGGCCTTGTTTCGGCGGGGGGCCCACTGTTCGCGGGAGACCCCTTCCGGACCTACGATGACCATTTCACCGGGCTCGACTTCGCTCTGATAGACGGCGTCGACGAGGTCGAAGGCGCAGGTCTCGGAGGCGAAGACGTAGCCGATTTTGTGCTTGGAGATCTCCATCTTGCCCATGGCGAGGGGCCGGAAGCCGTGGGGGTCGCGGGCGACGATGATCCGATCTTTCGCGAGAAAGACGAGAGAAAAGGCCCCTTCGAGCTGGAGGAGGGCTTCGCGGAGGGCTCCGGCGAGGGTCCGCTCGCGGGACTTGGCGACGAGGTGGAGGATGACTTCGGTATCGCTCGATGCTTGAAAGATAGAGCCTTCGGCTTCGAGTTCGCGGCGCAGTTCGGCCGCGTTCGTAATGTTGCCGTTGTGGGCGACCGCGATCAGGCCTTTGTTGCAGGCGACGCTAAAGGGTTGGGCGTTGAGCGCCTTCGAATCCCCGCTGGTGGAGTAGCGGGTGTGGCCGATGGCCATGTAGCCCGGCAGGCCGGCGAGCACTTCCGGCGTGAAGATATCGGCGACATGACCCATGCTCTTATGGCAGATGAGTTGACGGCCGTCGCTGGAGGCGATGCCGGCGGATTCCTGGCCGCGATGCTGCAGCGCATAGAGGCCTAAATAGGCGAGATTAGCGGCTTCTTCGTGGCCGTAGATAGCAAAGACACCACATTCTTCGTGGAGCTTGTCGTCATCGATATCTGTCTCATGCATGGAGCGCGTTCTCCAGGGCCGAAGCCCAAGGCTGCTGAAGTTCTTCGATGGTCGAACGGAGGTGACCCTCAATGACGACCTGACCTTTGACGGTTTTGCCGATAACCTGAACGGGGACTCCGTGCTTATCGGCAATTTTCGATATTTCTTCGGGCGAATTTGTGGAGAGGAGAATGCGCGACGGGGCTTCGTGGAATAGCAGGAGTTCGGGACGGAGAGCGGAGGACGGGAGGGTGACGACAGCGCCGATGCCATCAAAACTGGCTTCTGCCAGCGCGACGGCGAAACCGCCGTCGGAGAGATCGTGGGCGGAGGCGGCGAGGCCAGCGGCGACGATTTCCCGGATGGCGATGTGGACGTTCTTTTCAACGGCCATGTCGAGCGCAGGGGGCAGGCCCCACATCTGATTCAAGAGGACGTAGGCGTATTGGGTGCCGCCGAAGTGGACTTCGTCGGAGGGGCCGATGCCGCCGAGCAGCTTGACGGTAAGGCCTTCGGACTGGAAGCGGCTGGGCACGGGGGCTTGGGTCGGCAGCAGGCCGACGATGCCGATGACCGGGGTGGGCAGAATGCCCTCGCCCAGGGTCTCGTTATAGAGGCTGACGTTTCCACCGGTGATCGGTGTTTCAAAGAAAGTGCAGGCGTCGGCCATGCCTTCAATGGCCTCGACGAGTTGGGCCATGATTTCGGGACGCTGAGGGTTGCCGAAGTTAAGGTTGTTCGTGGCGGCCACCGGAAGCGCACCGACGGTGGAGACGTTGCGGCAGGCTTCGGCGACGACGAGTTTGGCCCCTTCGCGGGGGTCGAGATAGCAGTAGCGGCCGTTGCCATCGAGGGAGACGGCGACGGAGGTGCCGGTTTCCTTGATGCGAACGATGGCCGCGTCGCCGCCGGGGCCGGCAAGCGTATTCGTGCGGACCATGTAGTCGAACTGCTCGTAGATCCAGCGTTTGCTGCAGAGGTCGCCGCTCGACAGGAGCTTGATGAGATCGGCTTTGAGATCGGCGGAGGCGAAGGCCGGCGCTTCCATGGGCACGTTGCGGTGCGGCTTGGTATGGGGGCGGTCGTAGAGCGGGGCTTCGTCGGCGAGGTCACGATTGTTGATTTCGGCGATGAGTTCGCCGTGGTTGCGGACGCGTAGCATGCCGTCGTCAGTGACGACGCCGACGGTGGCGGCATCGAGGCCCCACTTGTCGAAAATGTCGAAGATTTCCTGTTCCCGGCCCTTTTCAGCGACCAGCAGCATCCGCTCCTGCGATTCGCTAAGCATGATCTCGTAAGGGGTCATGCCGGTTTCGCGTTGGGGGACGTGCATCAGGTCGATTTCAACGCCGGTGCCGGCGCGGCTGCCCATTTCGCAGGTGGAGCAGGTGAGGCCGGCGGCACCCATGTCCTGGATGCCGACGACGGCCCCGGAGTGCATGGCTTCGATACAAGCTTCGAGGAGCAGTTTTTCCAGGAACGGGTCGCCCATCTGGACGTTGGGACGTTTTTGCTTCGATTCCTCAGTAAATTCGTCGGAGGCCATGGTGGCCCCGTGGATGCCGTCGCGGCCGGTTTTGGCACCGACGTAGATGACGGGATTGCCGATGCCTTCGGCGCGGCCGAAGAAGATTTTGTCCTTGGGAATGACGCCGAGGGCGAAGACGTTGACGAGCGGGTTGCCGTCGTAGGACTTATGAAAAACGCATTCGCCGCCGACGGTGGGGACACCGAAGCAGTTGCCGTAATGGGCGATGCCGGCGACAACGCCTTCGAGAATGCGGCGGTTGCGGGGACCGGTTTTGGGATCGTCAAGGGGGCCGAAGCGGATGGAATCGAGGACCGCGATGGGGCGGGCGCCCATCGTGAAGATGTCCCGAAGGATGCCGCCGACGCCGGTGGCCGCGCCTTGGAAGGGCTCGATGAAGCTTGGGTGGTTGTGCGACTCGATTTTGAAGGCGAGGCCGTAGCCTTGGCCGATATCGATGATGCCGGCGTTTTCCCCGGGGCCCAGAATGACGAGTTGGCTACGGGTAGGCAGCTTTTTGAGATGAACCTTCGACGACTTATAGGAGCAGTGTTCGCTCCACATGACGCTGAAGATGCCGAGCTCGGTGAGCGATGGTTCGCGGCCGAGGAGAGAAAGAACCTTCTGGTATTCGTCCGGCGTAAGAGAGTGCGCGGCGACGACTTCCGGAGTGATGGTGCTCATTGATTATTTAGCGGCTAGGGAGGCGATGAGGGAGTGGAACAGGACCAAGCCATCGGTCGAACCCATGAGGGGGTCGGCCGCGCGTTCCGGGTGGGGCATCATACCGAGAACATTACGCTGGGCGTTGCAGATTCCAGCGATGTCGCGGAGGGAGCCATTGGGATTTTTGACATAGCGGAAGACCACGCGGTCTTCGGCTTCGAGTTGGTCGAGGACGTGGGGTTCGGCGGTGTAGCAGCCTTCGCCGTGAGCGATGGGGAGCGAGAGAATTTGGCCGGGGGTGGCGGTGTGGGTGAAGGGAGTGTTGGTGGTTTCGACGCGGAGGTCGATGGGGCGGCAGATGAACTTCAGGGCGTTGTTGCGGACGAGCGCGCCGGGGAGGAGACCGGATTCGGTGAGAATCTGGAAGCCGTTGCAGAAGCCCAGAACGAGTCCGCCGGCGTGGGCGAACTTTTTAACCGCCCCGATGATGGGGGAGAACTTCGCGATGGCACCGCAGCGGAGATAGTCGCCGTAGCTGAAGCCGCCGGGGAGGATGACGGCGTCAATATCTGACGGAACGCTCGATTCCTGATGCCAGAGGAACGAGGCCTGCGCGCCTACATTCTGCGTCACGGCGTAGTGTGCATCGTGATCGCAATTACTTCCAGGGAAGACGACAACGCCAAATTTCATCCGACCTTCATTGTAGCAACTAAACGAGATCGAGGGTTACCAACTGAAGGCGGCCTTCGCGTTCGATTTGGAGAGCCCCGGCGGCCCCGGCCTTCATTTCGCGGAGCTGGGTTTGGAGGAACTCGAGGGAAGCGACGGAGATGCCGTTGATACTGTAGATGACATCGCCGGGCTGCAGGTCGATCGGTTGCGGGAGCCCTTACCGCGGAGCGGGCGGCGACGATGACGCCGTACTGGTGGCGGAGTCCGGGGACGACGACCTGCTGGTCGACTTCTACCCCACCACTCCGAGGCGGGGGAGGAGGGGTTTGGCGGGGTCGGCGAGCGAGCCGAGGGGGTCGACGCGGGCCCGGCGGGCCCGGGTTACGACGGTGATGGAGAGGTTCTGGGTACCGCGCTGGATTTGGAGAGTCAGTTTTTCGCCGTGGGGTTTGGCGTATACCTCGCTGGAAAAGCGGCGGAGCGAGTTAACGGGCTGTCCATTGACCGAGAGGAGCAGATCACTGGGGCCGGCCTTGGACTGCTGAAACGTGTCGTCGTCGGGGGTGAAAGCGAGGAGATAGTAGCCGTCCTGGTCGAGGACCGCTTCTTTCAGAGCGGCGCCGATATCGTTGCGGTTGTGATAGAAAATGCCGCCGGTTTCTTCGGCGAGGAGAGAGAGGCCATCCTTCGAAAGATTGACGTTGGCTTGGCGTTCCTGGCTTTGCTCGATCGCTCGCGCGGGATTGGAGGAGGGGGAGTCGGCGGCGGTGAAGCCGAAGGAGACGAGGCCGCGGGGATCGATTGTGTAAAAGACGACGGAGGCGCGATTGGCGAGGTCGGCGAGATCTTCAAGGGCGGTGGCGGTGCGTTCGCGGGGGCCGATGTCTTGATCGTAGAGCTGGAGACTTTCGGAGAAATAGAGGATGGACTTGCGGCCGGGAAGTTCGGCGAGGCCTTGCGCGATGAAGCGGGCGGTGGAGAGGCTGCCGGCGGTGGTGATGTCCTGGCGACTGCGGTTGGCCTGCTCTTCCTGAACACGCATGCGGAGAGCGAGGTCGCCGGAGTCTTCCATGGCGTTGGGCTGGAGGGCGGCGAGGGGGTCGGTGGAGTTGCGGGTGCGGAGGGTGATGCGGTCGATGTTCGCCAGGAGAACGCGTTTATCGGTAGTGAACTGCTGAAGGATGCCGAGGCCGGCGGAGGTTTTGTAGATGGCGACGAGGTCACCGGGTTCAAGGCTGGAGGCGATGAAATCGCGGAGGGCTTGGCGGGTGTAGTAGAGGCTGGACGGGGAAAGGCTGAGATCGTCGATGAGGACGGCGATGGCGCGGCGGACGTCTTGCGGCCGGAGGGGAAGGGGAGGGGTGCCGGGCGGGGGAGGCGGGACCGGGGGCCGACCTTCGACCCAGAGGGCGCTCGAGATTTTCTGCCGCTTGCCGTTTTGGAAGACTTCGAAGTCGGCGGCGGTGAGGCCGGGGAGGAGCAGGAGACCGAGACGGCGCATGGGCGCTATTGTAGCTGTTTAATGGCTTCGCGAGCGCCGCGGATGCAGTCCGGAATGCCGATGCCTTCGTAGGCGTTACCGGCGAGGGCGAGGCCGGGATGGCGGTCGGCGAGTTGGCGGATGGTTTTGACGCGCTGCTGGTGGCCGAGGGTGTATTGCGCCATCGCTCCGCGCCAGCGTTGGATGGAGACGAAGGCGGGTTCGGCCGAGACGCCCATGAGATCGCGAAGTTCGTTCTTGATTGCGCCGATGAGGACATCGTCCGCTTCATCAATATTTGCGCCGCCGAGGAAGCAGCGAAGAATGGCCTTATCGTCGGGGACGCGGTGGTTGAACTTGGTGCCGACCCAGGTGCAAGCGACGAGTTTGCGGCGTTCGACTTTGGGGACGAGGAAGCCGAAGCCGTTGAGGGGGTGACCGAGGGTCTCGCGATCGTAGCCGAGGGCAATGGTCATCGAACTGTTATAAGGAATGGCGGCGAGCTGGGCGGAGAGTTCGGGGTCGAGGTCGGCCACGATTTTGGAGGCGGGACCGGCGGGGGCGGCCAGGAGGACTTTGGCGGCGTCGAGGGTGCCGTGGTCGGCGAAGGTGATGCGCCACCCGGTGGGGGTTTTGGCGAGGGATTGGGCGGTAGCGGTGCGGCGTTCGACTTTGCCTTCGAGGTGTTGGGTGAGCGAATCGATGAGCTGGCCGAGGCCGCCTTTCAGGGTTTTGAAGAGGGACCCGGCGGGGCCTTTCCGTTGGGCGCGGAGGGCGAGAGTGCCTTTGGTCAGCGAGCCGTAACTCTTTTCGAGTTCGATGAATTGGCCGAGGACGGCGTTGGCGCTGAGCGTTTCGGGGTCGCCACCGTAGACGCCGGAGAGGAGGGGTTCGGCGAGGTAATCGACGGCTTCCTGGCCGTAGTGCTCGCGGACGAGTTGGGCGACGGAGCGTTCGGGGGCGTCGGGGTTGGACTTGGCGAAGTACTCGAGGCCCATTTTGAGCTTGGTTCCCCAGCCAAGCAGGGGGCTCATCGCGACGGGGAGGAGCTTGGTGGGGATCATCATCAT
>JBBRIO010000144.1:0-10148 GCA_038220855.1 Bryobacterales bacterium
GAGAAGTTTGGCAGCACCCCGGGTACCGGTGGCAGTGACGGGCTGACCGTGCCGTTCTCGACGAAGGACGAAGCGATCACGGCGCGGTCAGGAGTCGCTTACAACTCCTATGCCCACTCCTTCGGCGGCATGGCGATTCAATTCATGCTCTTCATGGGCATTGATGTCGGCATCGGCCTCCTGCTGCTCCGCCAGCGCGGACTGTGGCGGCGATTTCGCGCCGCTCCCCTTTCAAAAACCGTCCTGCTCGGCAGCCGGGCCGCGAGCGCGATGCTCGTGGGGATGCTGATTTTGACCGTCGTATTCACCTTCGCCCGGTTCGTCTTCGGGGTGAAGATCGAAGGCAGCTTGGTGGGCTTCATCGGCGTCTGTGGGGCGTTTTCGCTGATGACCGCGGCCTACGGGCTACTGATCGCCGCCATCGGCAAAACGCCCGAGGCGGCCAGAGGACTAGCGACGCTGGCCACCCTGCTGATGGTGATGATGAGCGGAGCCTGGGTCCCGAGCTTTCTGTTCCCAGCCTGGATGCAAGGGATCACCAAGGCGGTGCCCGCCCGCTGGGCGATGGACGGTCTCGACGCCATGACCTGGCGAGGCTTGGGAATCGAAGAGGCTCTGCTGCCGATCGCGGTGCTGCTGGCCAGCGCGGTCGTCTTCGGGGCGATCGCCGTCTGGCGGTTCCGTTGGGAAGCCGATTGACCCGGCGCGGCTAGTTGTCCGGCCTGACCGTGACGCCATAAGCCAATTGGTATCGTGAAGATCTATGGTCGTCCTGAAGCGAGTGCGGCTCGGACCTCGCCACCACGTCTGCGCGGATAAGCAAGTCGCTGACACAGGGCACCAGAGCGTCGACGATGCAATGGGTCAGGCCGGGTGGGAGTTTGGCGTACGACCGGAGGCCTCTTAGAATGCGATCAATCTTCCACGTCGACATGGACGCCTTCTTCGTCTCGGTCGAGGAGTTGTACGACCCGGCCTTGAAGGGCAAGCCGGTCGTCGTCGGCGGGCAGGCCGATCAACGCGGGGTCGTATCGGCGGCGTCGTACGCGGCCCGGAAGTTCGGTGTCCATTCGGCGATGCCGCTGCGGACCGCCCACCAGTTGTGCCCCCAGGCGATCTTCGTCGAAGGGCATCCCGACCGGTACCGGAAGTATTCGAACCTCGTCAAAGGGGTCATGGAGCAGTTCACGCCGCTCGTCGAGATGGCCTCGATTGACGAAGCCTATCTCGACATGACCGGAACCGCGCGCCTGCACGGTCCGCCGATGCTGGCGGCGCATAAGCTCCACAACGCCATCAAGGCCGAGACGGGGCTGAACAACTCGACCGGCGCGGCGACGTCGCGCCTGGTGGCCAAGATCTGCTCCGACCAAGCCAAGCCGCATGGCATCGTGTGGATTCCACCAGGGGCGGAGGCCGCGTTTCTAGCCCCGCTGGATGTCCGCAAGATTCCGGGCGTCGGCAAGGTGACCGAGGCCAAGCTGCACCGCTACGGCATTCGACAGGTGGGCGACCTGGCTGCGCTCGAACCGAAGTTTCTCGCCGAACACTTCGGCCAATGGGGCCTGGCGCTGGCTGGCAAGAGCAAAGGCCTCGACGCGGGCGGTTGGTTTCGCGGCGAGATCGGCGACGAGCAGGACCCGAAATCGATCAGCCACGAACATACGTTCAACGTCGATACGGCCGACGTGGATTCGCTCGAAGCAACTCTCGCGCACATGAGCGAGAAGGTGGGGCGGCGCCTCCGGGAACAGGGCTTCTACGCCCGGACCATTCAACTCAAGCTACGCTACTCGGACTTCTCGACCTTCACCCGGGCGCTCACGTTGAACCACGCGACGCAGACAGATACCGAGATCTACGAGACCGCGCGGGACCTGCTGCGGAAGAACTGGCGCGTCGGCCAGCCGATCCGTTTGCTCGGGGTACAGACCTCGGGATTTTCGGAGCAGGCTGGCCAAATGGATCTGCTCGACGGTGCCCGGCACGAGCGGATGAACAAGGCGCTGCACGCCGCGGACAAGCTGCGGGACAAGTACGGCGAAGGGTCGGTTTCGCTAGCGCTGGGGATGAAGGGCCGGTTTAAGGAACGGACGCACGACGCGCTGCCTAACGACGTCAAGCCGAAAAAGTGAGGCGATGCCATGCCCCTATATCTGTTTCAACCGGGCGCTGACTTTGGACCACGCGACGCAGACCGGAGCCGAGATCTACGAGACCGCGCGCGACCTGCTGCGGAAGAACTGGCGCGTCTGCCAGCCGATCCGCTTGCTCGGGGTACAGACCTCGGGATTTTCGGAGCAGGCTGGCCAAATGGATCTGCTCGACGGCGCCAGGCACCAGCGCATGATCAAGGCGCTGCACGCCGCCGAAAGGCTACGGGACAAGTACGGCGAAGGGCCGGCTTCAGGAACGGACGCGCAACGCCAAGCCAAAAAAGTGAGTCGATGCCACGCTCGGGCACCTGAGCGGGAAGGTGGGGCTTCGGACTTCTCGACCTTCCCGGGGCCGCTCACGTCGGACCACGCATCGCAGACCGGTACCGGGATCTCGAGACCGCCCGGAACAACCGATGACGCAGTGCTCGAGCGGATGAACTAGGCGCTGCACGCCGCGGACGAGCTGCGCGACAAGTACAGCGGACGCACCCCGCCCTGCCTAACGACGCCAAGTCGAAAAAGTGAGATCCTGGAGGGTCATGTCTGAGCCCCTTGGCTTGCTCCTGACCGAGCAGCGCAATCCCCGATCCGCGAACATCGATCAAGTATCGACCGCCGAGATGCTGGCCATCATCAACGCCGAAGACCGAACCGTGGCCGAGACCGTGGAACGGGCGATTCCGGCCATGACGGCGGTGCTCGATCAACTCGTCGCCCGGGTGCGGGGCGGCGGACGGCTGTTCTACATTGGCGCGGGGACCAGCGGCCGGCTCGGCGTGCTGGACGCCTCCGAATGCCCACCCACCTACAACGTGCCTTATGAAATGGTCCAGGGGATCATGGCCGGCGGGATGTCGGCCCTCTTTAAAGCCACCGAGGCGAGCGAGGATTCGCCGGCCCTCGGCGCGGCCGATGTCGAAGCCAAGGGCTTCACGGCGCGGGATACGCTCGTCGGTATCGCGGCCAGCGGACGGACGCCTTATGTGATCGGCGGTCTCGAGTATGCCCGGTCCCTGGGCGGGTTGACGGTGGCGCTGGTCTGCGTCCCGGATAGCAGGATGGCCTCCGCCGCCGAGCATACCATCGCCGTGCCCACGGGGCCGGAGGTCGTGACCGGATCGACGCGGATGAAGGCCGGAACGGCGACCAAGCTGGTTCTGAACATGCTCTCCACCGGGTTGATGATTCGATTGGGCTATACGCATGGGAACCTGATGGTGAACGTGCAGCCGAAGAATGAGAAGTTAGTGGACCGGGCCATCCGCATCATCGCCGCGGCGACGGGCGTGGAGCGGGCCGAGGCCGAGCGGCTTTTTGAAGCGGCGGGCCGTAACGTTAAGCAAGCGATACACCTACACCATGGATAAGTTTTCGATTGAAGGCGGGACCGCGCTACGCGGCACCGTAGCCGCTAGCGGGGCGAAGAATTCCGCGCTACCCGCGCTGGCCGCGTGCCTGCTGACCAGTGAGGCGGTGACGCTGTCGCGCATCCCGCGGGTGAAGGACATCCGCACCATGCAGAGCCTGCTGGCTCACATGGGGGCGACGGTGGAAGAGTACAGCCCGGACGTGACCCTGGTGCACGCCGCTTCCCTGCCCCGCCCGGAGGCGCCCTACGACGTCGTGAAGACAATGCGGGCGTCGAGCCTGGTACTGGGGCCGCTGGTGGCGCGCACGGGCCGGGCGCGCGTCTCGATGCCCGGGGGCTGCGCGATCGGGGCCCGGCCGATCAACCTGCACATGACGGCGCTGGAGCAGTTGGGCGCGCGGATTGAGCAGTCGCATGGCTACGTCGAAGCGACGGCGCCGGACGGGCTCCGCGGCGGGCCGATTCACTTTGACCGAATCACAGTGACCGGGACCGAAGACATCCTGATGGCGGCCGTGCTGGCGCGGGGCGAGACGGTGATCACGAACGCGGCGCGGGAGCCCGAGGTGGTGGACCTGTGCGACCTGCTCGTCAAGATGGGCGCAAAGATCAGCGGGGCGGGGACCGCGACGATTCACGTGCAAGGGGTGTCGGCGCTGCACGCGGCCGAGCACCGGATTATCGCCGACCGGATTGAGGCCGGGACGTTGCTGCTGGCCGGGGCCATCACGGCGGGAGACTTGACGGTGACCGACTGTGTACCGGAGCACTTGGCGGCGTTGAACGCGAAACTGCGGCAGGCGGGCTTTGATGTGACCGAGCCGACGCCGGCGAGCCTGCGGATTCGGCCGCAAGGGACGCTGCGAAGCGTCGATATGACGACCGAAGAGCACCCCGGCTTTGCGACCGACTTGCAGGCGCAGTACATGGCGCTGATGACACAGGCGGACGGGATCGCGATGGTGACCGAGACGATCTTCGAGAACCGGTTCATGCACGTCTCGGAGCTGAACCGGATGAACGCAAACATCCGGATCGATGGGCGCAAGGCAATCGTGGCCGGGCCACGGCGGTTGACCGGGGCACAGACAATTGCCAGCGACCTGCGGGCGAGCGCGTCACTCGTGCTGGCGGCACTGGTGGCCGAAGGGGAGACCGTGATCGACCGGGTTTATCACATGGACCGGGGCTACGAACGGATCGAAGAGAAGCTGCAGTCAGTCGGGGCCCGCATTCGCCGGATACAATAGTTCGATGGCCCATAACCCTGGTTTTCTAGCGATTGTGAACGACGCGAAGAGTCGCGCGGCGGAGATAGACGTCACGCAATACGTGGCTTTGCGCGCAGCGGGTGAAGCACACATCCTGGTGGATACGCGGGAAGAGAGCGAGTGGAGCGCCGGGCATGTTGCCGGGGCGGTCCACCTGTCGAAGGGCGTGATCGAGCGGGATGTGGAGACGAAAATCCCAGCCAAGGATACAAAGCTGGTGCTGTACTGCGGGGGAGGATTCCGGTCCGCGCTGGTGGCCGACAACCTGCAGAAAATGGGCTACACCGATGTGATCTCACTCGACGGCGGCTGGAAGGCGCTCTTAGAACATAACGAAATAGCTAAAGCAGGCCCAGAGAAAGTAGCACAGGCATAGCGTCTCGACGAACCGGAAAAACTTGAAGAACCCGGTGGACATGAACTCGAAGCGGATCATCATGGCGAAGATGACAGCGGCGTAGACAGCGGACGGATCGATAAAGCTGCCGACCGAGCGAACGTAGCCAACCATCGCGAGATAGTAAACCAACGGCACGTTGCTTTCCGGACGGAGATTTCTGCGCCCCACAAGCAGCCACAGCGTCAGGATGAAGACAACGACGGCGAGGACACCAAGATCGGTCGTACGGATTCGCATAGGGGCGGCCCCCAGGCATTAGAACGACCAGCTCAGACTCGTATACCCAGTGTGAGCGTTGTAGTCCTGCAGCTTCAGGAGTTTCTCTTTGTAATTGTAATACTGCCAGCCCAGATTCCAACGCATTTTCTTATGTAACTGGATTGAAAAACGAGCCAGTGGGGTCTCGTAAGTTAAGGGGAAAGCCTGATCCATAAGCGCAATCCCTAGGCGGGCGGCGTCCTGAATACGGTGATAACCCAAGTAGATGTCGGCGCGCTTGGCGACGTTGATCTGGGCACCGAGGCGGGTTTGGCGGAGGCGGGAGCGGTAAAAGCTGCGGTCGTTTTCGACGAGTTCGCCGAGGGAGAAGTAGGCGAGGCCGGTGACGGTTTCGATGTGCGTGTGGCCGTAACCAGCTTCGAGGGTTACAAAGCCGCGGGGGCTCCAGGTGCCATCAATGGAGGCGACGCGGGTTCGGGCGCTGTGGACAAAGAGCGAGGTGGAGTTGAGGTTGTAGTTGGTCTGGAACTTACTCAGGAGGCTCCAGCGTTTGGTCTTCCATTGGGCGCGGGCGGCGACGGTGTGATAGTCCTTTTCGCTGATCGTGTAGAAGGGCCGATCGGCGCGACCGAGTTCGCCATCGACACTGAAGCGGAGTTGCTTGACGGGCTGGAGGCGGACGCCGAGGAGGCCGGAGTGAAGGCGGTTGGTTTGTTCGGCCCGGTCGAGGCGGGCGGGGGCTTCGAGGTCTTCGAACTGGCTGGAGCCGATGCGGCGCTCGGAGAAGTGGTAGCCGGAGAAGAGGCCGAGCCAGCGGTTGATTTTGAGGTTGGCGTCGGTGAGATTGGCGAAGGTTCGGATACCGAGGTATTGGAAGTGGAGGAGGCGGAGCCCGGCGACCGCGTTGTTGACTTCGCCATAGGTGCCTTCTCCTTCCATACGGGTGTTGTAGAGGGCCGTGTGGTTGGTGATAGTCAGGCGTTCGAGCGGGAACCAACTGAGGGTGACGTTGCCGGTGGTGACGGGGCGGCGCGCGTTGCCACCGACGAAGACCTGGCGATTTTGGGCGGAGCTGAAGCGGCCGGTCCCGAGGGCGAGTTCATCGAAGACGAAATTGCGTTGGCCGGTGGTGTTGGTGAAGCGGGCGTCGACGGTGAAGGACTTGAAGGCTTCGTTATGCAGGCCAACCCGCCAGTACGGGGCTTGGCCGTGGTTGGGTTCATCGCGGCGGAACCGGGTGAGGGTGGAGGTGTCGTTGGGGTTGGCTCCGGCGCCGGGAGAGAAGAGGGGGGCGCGGGTATCATCGCGGAAATACTCCCAGCCGTGGAGGACGTGGAACTTGGTTTTGAGGACCTCGAACTCGGTGCCGAGGCGGTACTCGTTACGGGTGCGGCGGACATTGAGCAGGTAAGTGAACTCGTCGCCCCGGCCGTCGGGGAACTGGAGGGTTGAGAAGGCGGGGCCATCCTGCTGGTTGCGGGAATAGCCGAGGAGGAAGCGGAAGCGGTTTTGGGGGAGAATGACGATGTCGTGATCCTGGAGTTGACGGGTGGTGTTGATGAGGTGCTGGCCGTTGGCGATGGTGAGGGCGGGGTTGAAGTAGTCCATCAAGCGCCAGGTTCCGTCGTAGCGGTAGAGCTTCGCTTTGCTGACGCGGAGGGAGGAGAACTGGTAGGGATCGTTGCCGAGGCCTTGCGTCGAGAGGACGATTTCGTCGAAGAACTTGCCGGTGCCGGGCTTCTTCGAGTGAACGGTGAGGTGGCTGCCGAGGAGGCGGATGCCGTTGCCGAAGTTGACGTCGCTGCGGAACTTGCCGAGGTTGCCGTCGACCGCGCGGAAGCGGTAGCCGCTTTCAAGTGAGTTGACGATGTTGTAGCCGGCGAGGTCTTCGCCTTTGGCGTCGCCGGCGCGTTGGGGGGTGGGGGCGACCAGGGGTTGAGCGGAGAGACCGGCGGTAAAGATGAGAGCACAGAGGAGGAGGGGTCTCATCGGAGGAACCTCGCGTCGGCGTTGGAACCGTGTATTTTGACGTGGCAGGTGGTGCAGTTTTGGTAGCGGGGGTCGGCCATGTTGTGGGAGGCCGACTGGGTGGGGATGCCTTCGCCGGTACGGCCAAAGCCAGCCGCGCCGTTGTGGCATTCCAGGCAAAGCGTGAAGACGACGGGACGATTGAGGAGCCGGGGGTTGGCCGAGCCATGGGGGGCGTGGCAACTGTTGCAGCCATCGACGCGGAGGGCGGCGTGTTCAAACAGGAAGGGGCCGCGCTTGTCGGCATGGCATTGGACGCAGGACTGTTCGTTGGACTGGGCATGCTGCTGCATGCGGGGCCGCTGGCCCATGCGCCAGTTTGAGGCCGGGGCACCGTGAGGGTTGTGGCAGTCCGAACACTGGACGGTGCCTTCGTTGACCCGATGCTTGAAGGGCATGGAGAACTGGGCTTTGACGTCGGTGTGGCAGGTATAGCAGAGATCCTTCTGCTGGTGGGCGAGGAGGTGTTTGGGAGTGGCCGACTTATGGATGGAGTGGCAGTTGGCGCAGACTACTTCGGATTGGGTGTGGCTGCTACGGCGGATATTGGCGCGAGACATATCCTTCGAATGACACTGGAGGCAGTTATCGAGGGATTTTTGGGAGGATAGGGTGGAGAAGGCGATGATGGCTTCCTTCTTTCCGCCGCTGTTGACGTGGGCGCGACCGGGGCCATGGCAGCCTTCGCAACCTCGGTCCGCCTTGGTGTGGGCGTTGCGGAAGAAGTCCTGGGTCTGGACGAGGTGACAGCCTCGGCAGGCCTGCGAGCCGATGTAGGGATCTTTGGGAGCTTGGGCCCACAAGACGCCGAAGAAGAGTAAGAATAAGCCCCAGAAGCGCAGCACTTTGGCTACTATAAGCGATCTGGGGCGGCTACAGTTGTGAAAAGTGTCCAAGGTTGGCTGGGGAGATCCTTAAGATACGGCCTGGCCCAGCGGGTGGCGGGGTGCTTCCGCAGGTGAGGAGCGGCGCGGAAGTGGAGTCCGCAGGAGTGCCCCATTGAGGCGTCGAAGCTAAGTTTTTCGGCCATTTTGGAGTCGGCCACCTTGGCTTGGACGGCACCGGCGAGGCCGAAAGGGCCGACCCAGCCTTTGATGCCGCGAGGAGAGAGATCGATGTGGCCGCAGAGGGTTCGTTCGTTGGGATCGACCTTGCCGGTGAGGGAATCGACGTGATCGGACAGGAAGGCTTTGGCGAGGTCGGTATCGATTTTCCCTTTGTATTGGGCCATGAGCTGGTCCCAGCGGATGTGACGGGCGTTAGCGGAGACGGTTTTGTCGGAGGGGTCGAAGGTGGTTTCTTCGGCGATAAGTTTGGGGTTGATAGGGAAGTTGGAGCCGACGAAGTAGCCGTCGGTGGTGCGCTGGAGGGTGACGTTTTTGAGGCCCAGTTCGAGGCTGGCGATCTCGCCGGTTTTGCGGTCGCCGATGAGCCAGGTGTTGGCATAGCCGCCGTTGTTGCCTTCAGTCATGATGCGGGTAAAGGCGTCGATCGAGTCGGCGTACTGCATGGCCTTGCGGGCGCGGACGAACTCGGGGATGCCGGCGGGGTCGAAGCCGGAGAAGTTGCTGATGGTAGTTTCGGTGATCATCATGCCGCCGGAGTTGACGCCGAAGTCGTCGCCGGAGTGGATGAGGCCGGGCATGCCATCCATGAAGAAGCGGAAGCCTTTGGCTGGCTGGATGTCAAATACGATATTCCATCGAGCGCCCTCGGCGTAACCGGTCCAGGCGTTATGGGCGAAGACGATCTCGCCGCCTTTGGTATAGCTACCGGTGGCGATGAAGGCGGAGCAGCGTTCGGGGACGGGGACGGTGGATTTTTCAGCGAAGGGGACGTAGTAAGGGCCGAGTTCAAGCCAGGCGTTGAGGGCGACGATGTCCCAGAGATCGAGTTTGAGGCCGCGGGCGATGACGCCGTCGGTGATGCCCTGGAGCTCTTCACGGTACTCGGCTTCGATCCTGGGCCAAAGAATTTCTTCAGCGGCTTTGCGGAAGAAGGCCCAATCCTTTTTCGTATCGTGTTCGAGGGAGGCGGCGATGACGCGGCGGGTATCGCCGATTTCGGGAGCGAGGAGGTAGCCGTGCTGGAAGCCGATGACGTTGGGTTCGCCCTCGAGGTGGACATGGACCCAGCCATTTTTTGCAGGTTTCCTAAACGCGGAGCGAAGCCGTGCGTCTATATTCGTAGGTTCGGAAGTCTTTGCCGCGGGCGGCACGCCGGCCCAGCAATAGGACAGTGCTACCGACGCTAGCCATACCAGCCTGATTCGCATGAATGTCCTTTGGTTTTCAGTATATTGGGAAATGATGATGCTTCGACTACTCGCTTCACAATTTTTAATTCTTTCGGGCCTGCTGCTTGCCCAAAGGCTGCCGGGACCGGAGCCGAAGATCGTGATTGATGCGGACAAACCGAATGAAGTGATTGCGACGGTGGACGGGAAAGTATTCACCCAGATGGACTTGCAACTGCTTTTGGTGACGATGTCGAAGGCGCAGCAGGACGCGGTAAGGAGCAATCCGGTGGAAGCGTTGCGGATGTACGGGTGGTTAAAGAAGATGGCGGTGCTGGCCGAGAAGGCTGGCCTGGATAAGGAGAGCCCGTACGCGCAACGGATCGAAATGAACCGATTGACGATGCTGAGCGAAGCGATAATTTCCCGCCACGAGCAGGACGACATTTTGCCGCCGGAAACGCTG
>JBBRIO010000145.1:0-10105 GCA_038220855.1 Bryobacterales bacterium
GCGCGGCGGCACTTATCTGCCGACGGCGGTCGCGTTCGAAGGCGGCATCTATTCGCTGAACGAGGTGGGGATTTTGACGCGCTTCGAGGCGGCGACGGGCAAGGTTAGCTACAAGACCCGGCTCGATAGCACGGGCGCGGCGGGGGACTTTACGACTTCGCCGTGGGCTTACAACGGCAGCGTTTTCTGCCTGAGTGAAGAGGGCAAAACCTACGTCGTTGCCGCCGGCGAGACGTTCTCGGTCCGCCACATCAACGCGCTCGAAGAGATGGCCATGGCCACTCCGGCGATGGTGGGCGATCGGTTGCTTGTCCGCACCGATAGCCGGCTCTATTCCATTCGCCAGACCAAGAGCCGTTAGAGGATCGGGGTCGGCCAGGCTCCAGGCTCGTTCGGGTAGACCCGGCGGTTAGCGGTGTCCCGCCAAGCCGACTGCACTTCGGCCGGCAATCCGGGAAGCATCTCGATCACTTTGACGTAGATTGCGGCCATTCTCTGGTCTGCATTTATGTCGTAGAGTTCAGGGCTCCGCAAGCGGAGATGGTGAGAACCTTCCCGCGGTTCCGGAGTAAAAGCAGGCGAGTTGGCTCTGGCCGCGTGCAGCTTCCATCGGCCCACGCGCGCTGCAAATTCCAACCGGGAAAATACAGAAGCGGGGGGCTCTCGCCTCCTTACCGCCGCGCGGCATCGGCCCGATGTCTACCCCATCGAGCGGATTGCCGGGCATGGGGGCATGTAGTGGCGCATTGAGGACCGCGATCGAGGAACACCAGTCGAACTCTCTTCGCCGGTCTCCGCGTTCCGCATGGAAACCTCCATCTTGTAGGTCCCTTCTCGCTTGGTGGCCGTCCAGTCCAACGTCGTCAACGGGCCGTAGTCCCGCATCATCCGGTAGTCGCCGCCCTGCGACCGCGCCCGACAGCGGTATCGCAAAATCAGTTCTTCTCCTTCGGAATCGTTCGGTTCCGCCGTGAAGTTCACCAGGGTGCTGACCACAGCGACCACCGGATCGGCGCGTTTCAGCCTCAGCGCCTTCGTGCCAGCCAACTCGGAACCGAGCATCGCGAAACGCGATCCAAACGAAGGAACAGATCCTCCATCTGGTGGCTACGACTAGTCCTGGCCGTCTCTTCGCTTCCGGGTATTAAAGGGTCCCAATGGGGAGATGCCCCGCCAAAAACAACTGTCACCAAACCGGCGGGCCCTACCCGCAACGTGACCCGGGTAACGGAACCCGCCGCGCCGCTAGAATAAAGGCTGCTTTGATGAGCCCCTCCTCCTGGACTACTCGCGCCGCCGCCCCCCTCGGGCTGCTCCTCCTCGTCTTGCTTTTCTTCTGGAAACTCACCCTGACGAGCGAGTTCGTCTGGTTCGATCACCCGGACATGTGCGCCCTGGAGATTCCGCGCCTCCAGTTCCAAGCCCGTGAGCTTCACCGCGGCCATTTTCCCTTGTGGGACCCCTCTATTTGGGCCGGCCAACCGCTCATCGGCCAAACCCAACCCGGCCCGCTCTTCCCGCTCACGCTGCTCTTCCTGCTCCTCCCCCTCGACGGCGGCTATCTCCAATCGGCGTACCTGAACGGCTATTGGGTCGTGCTTCACGCCCTGGCCGCCCTGGCCTGCTACGCTCTCTGCCGCGACTGGGGCCGCAGTCGAACCGGGGCCATCCTCGCCGCGATCGGCTTCGGCTGCGGCGGCTTCCTGGGCACCGTCGCCTGGCTCGACGTCGCCGCCGGGGCCATCTTTACGCCTCTGGTTCTGCTGTATCTCTCGCGCGCCCTCGAAGGTCGCCGGCCCTACTCGAGCGCCGCCTGCGCCGGCCTCTTCCTCGGCCTCGCCTGGCTCAGCGGCCATCACGAAATCCCCTTGCTCGTCTCGCTGCTCTTCCTCGCCATCTGGGCCGTCGCGGTCTGGGTTCGCAAAAGCGTACTGCCCCTCGCGCTCGTTGCCTTGGTCATCACCGGCCTCATCGCCGCCCTGCAAGTGCTGCCCACGGTCGAGTTCGGCCGCCTATCGCAGCGCTGGGTCGGCACCTCGGAACCGGTCGGCTGGGACGACAAAATTCCGTACACCATCGCGACCGGCTACTCCCTCCCCGCTCACGGCCTGCTCTACACCTTCCTTCCCAACGCCGACCGCTACGCCGACTGCGCCCCCTTCCTCGGCCTCGCCATCGTCGCCCTCGCGCTGGCCGGCCTTTCGACCATCGGCCAGACGCCCCGCGTTCGTTGGATCGCCCTCGCGACGGCGGTCTCGCTGCTGTTCGCCCTCGGTGCCGCCACGCCTTTCCACGGCACCCTGTACTCGCTATTACCTGGTCTGGGCAAAGCCCGCATCCCCGTTCGCGCGCTGCATCTTGTCAACCTCGGCCTCTGCCTGCTCGCCGCCTACGGCTGGGATGAACTCCGCGCCCGGCCCTTCCCGCGCGCTTTGCAACGAGGCCTCCTCCTCGTCGGGATTCTCATCACGGGCTGGGCCATCGGGCACCCGGCGCTGGACGACCGCCTGCTGCTCTCCGGCTTCCTGGCCTTCGCCCTGGCGGCATCTCTATCGGCCCAACTCACCTCCACTGCCTTGGCGGCGGTGTGGATCACCGTCTCGCTCACCGAACTCCACGGCGTGTCGACCGCCACTTATTCTTCCCGATACCGAGACGACCAAAACCGCTTCGTAAAACGTCTCGACGAGAACAAGGACATCGCCGACTTCCTGCGTGCCGCCGAACGCGTTTCTCCCGTCCGCATCGCCGTCAAGGAAGACGACGTCCCGATCAACTACGGCGACTATCATGGCGTCGACGCGATTCAGGGTTACGTCGCCGGCGTCCCCAGCAATCTGCTCCGTGCTGAACTTCACACGGACCGTTCGCAGTCCCTGTTCGCCGTCACCCATTACTTGGGTAAGGAACCTGCCCGGACGGGTCAAGTATCGATGTTCGAAGGCAAAAGCGGAGTGAAGGTGTTTGCCAATCCGGACCCAATGCCCCGCGCGTGGAGCGTGCACGAGATCATCCGGGCAGCGAATAGCCCCGGCCTGCGCGACCGCATCCAAGTGCAGCCGATCGATTTCCACCGCCAAACGGTTCTGCTGGGCGACGCCCCGACGGTTGAAGCCTGCGGCGGGGACGAAGTGAGGATCAACAGCCGCAACCCGGACCGCGTCCGGCTCACCGCCACCATGCGCTGCACCGGCATGGTGATCCTGGCCGACGCCTACTACCCCGGCTGGCAAGCCACCGTCGACCGCCAGCCCGCGCGCATCTGGGAGGCTTACGGAGCCATTCGCGGAGTCGTCGTCCCCGCCGGGAGCCATCAAGTCGAATTCCGGTTCCGCCCCGGCAGCGTCTACCTCGGCGCCGCGCTGTTTCTCGCCGGGCTGCTGGCCACGGGCGTCCTGGTCCTCCGGCGGCGCTGACCGAATCCTCTACCGGAATCGCTTCTCCGCCTGCTCCTCTACGTTGGCCAACAACTCTAGTTCCGGCTTTGAACTCACCGAAATCCTGGCCCCGATAAAGCCTGGAGCCAGATATTCAATCCGTTCCGCGCCGCAGCTTGCCAGAAGGCTCATGACCGCCGCATCACTATTCCCTGCTTTCGGTTCGGCAATCACTTCGAGCCAAGTCTGATCCGTCCGAGCTTCTTCTTTTCCGATCTGAGGATGTTTGAGTTTCATAACCTCACTCCACTCCCAGTATAGGACCCTATACCGCAGCCAGCAGGGCGGGAACCCGAACCTTACCGTAACCGTACTGGGGATCCCAATTGCCCAAGCCTGTATGCCCGTCCCGCAACGCGGATTGTTGCAACACGGTCCTCAGTAGAGCGGGCGTCAACCCCGGCCGCTTTTGCAATGCAAGCGCTACCACGCCGCAGAACATCGGGGAGGCCATACTCGTGCCTTCAATCGTCAGCGATCGCAAGAAGGCGTTCGACCGCTCCGCATCGCTTCCATACTCACTCCCGCTTGCCAGCGCCGCTGTAATCATCTCGCCCGGCGCGCTCACCTCTGGCTTCTGGCGACCGTCGCGCGTCGGCCCCATTCCGCTGAACGAACTGCTCCGGCCCAATACGAGTCCCGCCTTCGTCTGCGGACCCGCATCACTCGCCCACCGCTCCTTACTCACGTGGGAAGCCACCGTGATCACACCATCGCTCGTGGCCGGCATCCCCAGCGTCCGCGCCTTCTCCACCAGCGAATCCTGCCGGAAGTTCCCGTAGCGGCTGTTGCCGAACCACCCGTCCAGTCGCCCTACCACTGCGTTCTGGCAAACAATCCGGACTTCCCAACCACGGAGCAACCCAGGCGGGACGGAGGCATTAGCCATACTAATCTCCACCGTAATCTGGTGTCCGCTGTAAGGGTGCCGTCGAAAGCTCACACTCGCGTCCCAGCGTGAAGTGGAGTTCCGAGTCGTGTTGTTCAACGTCGGCATTGCCACGGTCTGCCCATCCGGGCTCAACAAGTTGATCGAAAAATCATCCGTCGGCGCACACCAGAAATGGATCAAGGCTCCTGCCGGTTCCCCGTTTTGCCTTTGTAGATCAACCACCGCGGTGTGTGTCTGCCCGGAGGAAAAACGTCCGCCGAGGTGGATCAACTGCTCGCGCTCATTGCCAGCGGCGACCACAATCAGCCGCCCCGGCCCGGCGATGCTCGTATAAAGCCGCTCCTCGCTGTCCTGGCCGTCATGGCCGCCCCCATGGTGGCCTAAACTCATATTCGCCACGCAAGGCTTGGCCCCCGCCCTATTGAACGCCCAGACAATCGCTTGAGAAGTTCTCCGCATATCCGTCTTTACCAGCAAAAACCGCGCCTTGGGCGCGACCCCCTCCCAGCCCTGATGGGCAGAACCTGCCGCAATCGACGCCACATGGGTTCCATGTCCCACCAAGTCCGCCCCGGGGTTGGCTCCGCCGGCCCATGCCGTTTCAAGCTGCTGCCGCGTGTATTCGGTATTCGTGGTTTGGTCCAGCAAGGCATCCACTCGCAGATTGCCCGCCGCGTCCCGAAACGTCGGGTGCGACAGGTCGAACCCACTGTCCACGATCGCAACCACCACCCCTGCGCCGTCTTCGACAACCTGTCTCGCGCCGCCGGCCGCCGAGACGAGCTCCATCTCTTGCGATGCACTTTCCAAGTAGTATTCCTTCTTCGGCTGTGCGGAAGCCCGCTCCACCCCCTTCATCGCCACCAGCCTCCTCAGTTGCGACAGGCGCAGAGTAACGGCCAAGATCGATGACGACAGCCGCTCGGTCCCCATTCCCTCCTGCTCCGCCTGCCGTGCCACATCGTCGCTCCGCTCCGCCTCAACCACCACCGTAACCTGCTCTTCCGCTAAATGGGCCTGTCCATCGCCCATCGTCCCCACCGCCCGCACCGACGCTGCCGGGTGCCGGCCCATGTTCGAATCTTCCAAAAGATGCGAGAGCGAAATCGAAAGCCGGGGATCAAGATTGAACTGTTCTGTCATAGCAATTCTCCTTTGTACGATTGAGTTATACGATTCAAGATTTCAGCGTCCACACGCGCCCAACCTGCCAACGGCGCGCGAAAAATAGAACCATTGCCGAGCCAAGCAGCGGGGCCCACCGCTGCCCCTGCCAAGCCAGTCCAAGCAACACAACAGCCATAATCACCCAGGGGATCCGCTCTCTAAACCGCCACGGTTCCCAGCGATACACAAGCAGTCCAACTCCTCCCAAACTCAAAAGCTGACCAACCCCTCGCAAGCCAGCCGGAACCCAAGGGGCCGAAAAGGGAAGCCAGTCCCCGACGCTCCCGCTTGCCGCCGCCGCAACGACCAACCAACAAAGTGGGCACTTCGGCACAACCAACAAAAGCGCGGTCCCCGCAAAACTCGCCCACACAGCCGGGTCCCGCCATCGTTCCCGCTGGTGGTTCCTTAGTCGCTCCTCCAACTCCAATGCGCTCGGGGCCTCATTACCCTCATGGAAGGCTTGCCCCATCTCCGCGCACAACCGAAAACCTGCCGCTCGATCCTTCGACTCCTGCCAAGCCACAGCCTCACCAGACGCCTTCAGCGCCTGCGCCAAACGAGCGCGATACACGTCCAACGCGGGACCCGTATTCGCGTAGCTGAGCAGCAGCTTCATCAAAGAATCCTTTCGATCCTAAAGTCCCGTCCACCCAAGTTTCCGTGAAGCATCGCAACATCGGGAACCGCCACCGGCCACGCACGATCAAACGGATAACCCATCGGTCGAGGATCCGCATAACTGTCCACCGCCCCACAGTAACTCAACGATCCACAGCAACCAGTCTGGCAGAAGCTCTGCCCCTGATATTCGTCAAACAACACAAAAAGGCGAAACGCCATGCCGCCCACCTGGCCGCCCGGGAGCAACAAATTGTAGGGCCAGCCGCACGTGCAATAGTTGAAGGCCTCATCGGCCAACACCAGAAACTCGTCCGGCTTGCCACCCAATTCGCCGAATGCCCCCACCAGTTCCCGACGGCGAGGTGCTGCTTCGGGTATAGGGGCGAACAAGGTCGGAATCGTCGCCGCCAAGGCCTCCAGCATCGGCCGCGGCCCAACATAAACCTCACCCAAATGCACCGCAAGGCTTGCTTTCTCTCCCGTTGAGAACTGAGCGCTTAAACCCGCAATTCGCGGCGCCGTAATTTCAAACCGGGAAGCTAAGTTTAGGTTCGGCGTCATGTGCGCCGGTTTTCGGATCACACTGGATTCGCTGCCCAAACGAGCAAAACACAGCGTGCTCAAGGCAGGCACCTCCACCACAAACTTATCCAGTTCAATGTAAGTCCAGGGATCTCCCGCCGTCGCCACGGGCACAATAAACGTCCGGGCCACGGCCTTTGCACCGGTAGCGCTATGGTTACGAATTCGATAGAGCGTAGCGAACTCCCGATGCACCAGATGAGAGATCTGAACCACGGTCGAACCGTCGCTGAGCAACACGTCCCGTTCGACCATCATCGTCTGCAAGGTGTCGCGTCCTACCGCCTCTCCCGCGTCCGCCCGTTGAAACAATTGCGTGCTGAAAACCGAAACTTCGATCGGGTTCGCCGGAAGCTGGCCGGCGTCAATAAAGAGCAAATCTGGCGAAGACATCTGGCCGCTGGCCCAAGCTTTCCGGATCTCGATCGGGCTCGGGGCAAAGGACGGAGCCGGAAGTCGCCCCCGCAACGTTTCATTGAAGGTGTCGATCTGCTTGTGCCACTCGTAAAAAATCGGGTCTCGGATCGCGGTCGCCGTACTGAGCATCACCCCACCCGGATTAGACACGCCGCCGATCGCTCTGTGTCCGCTATTGTGGTAGTTCGGTAATTCGCTGACCGTTTGGCGCCCCCGGTTATTCGGTTCAATCGCATCTCCCAACGTGTCCGAAGTCAGCGCCGCCGCCGTCGGGGGCGGAAAGGCAGAGCCCGCCACGACGCCGTTAAACCACGCCGTCCACAAGGCAAAGTCAGCTTGCACCCCTGGCTCAAACCCTTGGCCGGCTAAGCGGGTGCCAAACTGAGCCGAAAGATACGGCACCGGCCGGTAGCCAATCGGAATCGGCACCCCAAGATCCGTCAGGGGGGCCACCCGCGCCATCCCCGCCGCCACCCGCTCGGCGTCATATCGCGCCAGCATCTGTTGATGCATATAGAAAAATAGTTCGCCGTGACGATCCTTTACCCGCAGAGTGCCGTCCGATTGAGGCACGCCCCGGCCTGGGTAGACGACATGCCAATGTTCGTGGTGTTCATTGGCAAATGGATCATCGCGATACCATTCCAGTCCATCGTTCGGAATCGCGCCACTCATCGGCGGAGCAGCGGCGGGCCCGGCGTTACCGGTACCCATCAGCGTCCGAAACGAAGCACCCGACGGAATGGATTTCTCGGGCTCCCGTAGCGCCAACGGCGGAATCGCCCCGATCAACCGGCGACCCGGCCCCCAGTGGGTGAAAAAACTCATCAAAGAGTAGTCCAGCGAGTCGATGCTCTCAACCTCTTGCTGACCCCTGTAGTCGTCCAATACGGCCTCGATCCCGTCCTCGGCACGACCCCGGCTTTCGGCCAGCGCCATCCAGCCCGCCGTACGCCGCAATGCGACTTCTAGTTGAACCTCATCGAATACCGAGAACCGCTCCGCATTCGCAGCCGCTTCGTCCCCCAACCCCAGCGTCGACATGAGTCGCGCTCGACGCATCAGCCGTTTCGGCTGGCTCCGTTCAATGAACCCGCTCCAGGCGCGCTGCGCCAATTCTTCAAAAGTGGCCATTAAATTCTCACTCCGGGGAGATAGCTGGATGAAATTGCAACGACGGACGCGCACACATCCCGATGAAGTAAGCGGGATTCCTTCGCCCAAAAGGACATCTGTTCTCACTATTTTTCCAAGTCTCCTTCACCCGCGCTCCTGCACTTCGACGCTCACGGGAATTTGACCACCTGTGTTCGGATCGCATTGACCACGCCGAAACCAGGCAATGCCACGGGGCAGGCGATGGAGCGTCACGCCAGCATCCGCGTTGCAGGCGCGTACGTCCTTCTTCCTGAGCGCACTGGCCGGTTGCGGCCCCCATAAATCCAGGAACTCTCCCCATTCCGAAGTCGCAACCGAGTCCGTTGTGCGCGAGTTCATGGAGAGTAGACATCTTTGCGTCGACATCATCCTGCGCGGCGATGCCGCGTGGCGGCCAGCCGGAGGGCCTTCGACGCGAAAGCCCTGGCGCTGGTCAACTTTTGGTGAGGATGGGTGGGTAACTTCTCGCGAGTGCCGAAGCCTGAACTTCGGCGTACGATGGCGAATAGCACTCATGAACCCCACCTCATCAGGTCATCGCGGCATCCGCATCGCCAGCGTCCGTATCCACAAACTCTCCGCCCCTCTGCGGGAGCGCTTCGGCTGGTCCCTCAACTGGACCTCCGTCCGCACCGCCACCCTCGTCGAGGTCCGCACGGACTCGGGCATCACCGGGTGGGGCGATGGCGCGGCGGCCGAACAGCTCCTCCAAGCCAACCCCGAACTCGTCATCGGTCGCTCCCCCTTCGAAGTGGAAGCCATCTACGAAGCCCTGCGCCCCCGGCCCGGTTTCCAGCAACGGCCCGGAGCCTCCCGCTGCGGCGGCCTCGATACCGCCATCTGGGACGTCCTCGGCCAAGCCGTGGGCCTACCCGTTTCCCAACTCCTCGGCAAGCAGCATCGAACGGCCGTCCGCCCTTACTGCACCGCCCTGTATCGCAAGGACTGGCCCGACCTCGCCGCCGGCCTATGCGAAGAAGCCCTGTCGTGGCAGCGGCAAGGCTACCGCACCGTGAAAATGAAAATTGGCTACACGCCGGAAACCGATATCCGCATCGTCCGCGCCGTCCGCGCCGCGCTCGGCCCGGAGATGGGCCTCGCGGTAGACGCCAACTGCGCTTACACCGTCGGCGACGCGATCGCCCTCGGCCGCCGCCTGGAAGAGTTCAATCTGAGTTGGTGGGAGGAGCCGATCGTGGCCAACGACCTCGTCGGCTACGCCCGTCTCCATGACCAACTCCGCATCCCGCTCGCGGGCGGCGAAACGCTTTTGGCCGACGATCTTATCCGCGACTACATCCAGCCGCGGCTCGTCGATATTCTGCAACCCGAGGTCGAACTGATCGGCCTGACCGGCGCTCGGCGGATTACCCCGCTCTGCTGGCTCAACCATCTGCAACTCGTTCCCCACAACTGGGGCACCGCCGTGCGCACCGCGGCTATCCTGCAATGGATGGCGACCGTTCCCCCGTTGACCCCGGCTTTGGAAGCTTGTCCGGCCACCTTCGAGTTCGATCAAACCGAGAGCCCTTTCCGCGATGCGGTGGTCGAAACCGGCTTCCGCCTGGGGCCCGATGGGATGATCGGGATTCCGGAGACACCCGGATTGGGAGTGCGCGTTATCCCTGAAGCCGTCGAACAATTTCGCGGCGAATTGATCACCATCGAGTGACCGACTTAGCTACCCGCCGAGCGACTTCAGGTAGTCTCGCACCTCGTGCTGGTCGAAGTGGTTGGCGCCGCCTTCGGCCGTCGATTCATAGAGATCGTCTTTGAGGAATCGATCGGCACCGCGTTCAATCAGGAGCCGGGCCGCCGCCATGTGCCC
>JBBRIO010000146.1:0-10100 GCA_038220855.1 Bryobacterales bacterium
CTATTCGATCACCGTCAGTGGTGCGTTCTCGATTTCTAGTTTGACGCTGCCAAACGGCACGGTGGGAACGGCTTACGGGACTACTGTCGCGAGCCAGAATGGAGTGGGTGCGGTGACCTTCGCGGTCACGACCGGAACGCTACCCGCCGGGCTTACGCTGGTTCCCACTACGGGCGCAATCAGCGGCACGCCGACGACGGCTGGGGCCTCGACGTTTACCATCACGGCGACGGATTCGACGGCCCAGTCCGCGCAACGGAGCTTTACGGTTACGATTGCGGCGGCCTTGGTGATCACTACAACTTCGATGCCGACTGGCGCTCCAGGGGCGGCTTACTCGACGACCGTGGCCACCCAGAATGGCGTTGGCGCGCTAACGTTCGCGGTCACCGTTGGCACTTTGCCCGCGGGCTTAACGCTGGTCCCTTCGACGGGCGTCATCGCCGGTACACCGACAACGGCTGTCGTCGCAACCGTTACGATCACGGCGACGGATTCGACGGCCCAGACCGCACAGCGGAGCTTCACGATCACGATCACCTCCGCGTTTTCGATCGTGACGGCGGCTCTGCCGAATGGGGTCGTCGGCGGGGCCTACTCGGCGACCGTAGAAACCCAGAACGGCGGCAGTCTCGTGAATTTCTCCGTCTCGACGGGCAGTTTGCCGGCGGGCCTCGCGCTGGCTTCCGCTACCGGCGCGATTAGTGGCAATCCAACCGCAGCAGGCACTTCGACCTTTACGATCTCCGCCGTCGGCGCAAGCTCGCAGGTAACGCAGCGGAGTTTCACGGTGACTATAACTGCGCCGTTCGCAATCTCCACGTTGACTCTTCCGGGCGGCACCGTAGGGTCCGGCTACTCCGCTACTCTGGCCACCCAAAACGCGGCCGGTGCGGTTACTTTTGCGATCTCCGCCGGAAGCCTTCCGGCAGGGGTGACGCTCGCGCCAACGACCGGCACCCTGAGCGGCACCCCCTCCGCGGTGGGCACGTCGACGTTCACCGTAACGGCCACCGACGCGCAAAGTCAAACCGTTCAACGCAGCCTATCGATTAACATCGCCCCGGCTCTGTCGATCTCAACCACCACGCTGCCGGATGGCACGGTCGGCGTCGCTTATTCGACGACGGTCGTGACGCAGGGTGCCAACGGTGGCGTAGTGTTCTCGCTCTTGAATGGCTTCCTGCCCGTGGGCTTGAGTTTGGCGGCAAATACCGGCGTCATTAGCGGGACTCCGGCCACGTCTGGCTCCACCACATTCACGATGCGAGTCATGGATAGCTTCGAGAATAGCGCTCTCCGCATGCTCACTATCGTCGTTAACTCCGCCCTGACCATTACCACCACCCAACTGGGGAGCGGTACCGTGTCGAGTTCCTACTCCGACACGGTCATCACCGTGAATGGGCTGGCACCGATCACCTTTGCGGTCACGCAAGGGACCCTCCCCGCCGGTCTCGCGATCGCCACCACGACGGGTGCGATTAGCGGCACGCCCACCGCCAGCGGACTCGTCAACTTCACCATCACGGCTACCGACGCTAGGGGCCAATCCGCGGTTAAGGCTCTCAGTATCAATGTTCTACCCCGTTTTGTAATCACCACCACGAGCCTGCCCAACGGCGTCGTTGGTTCGGCCTACAACTCGACGGTGCAGACGCAGGGCCTCATCGGCTCGGCGCTGTTCACCCTCTTGAATAGTTCGCTGCCCAATGGCCTCACATTGAATACGATCACCGGCGCGATCACCGGAACGCCGCTTGATGTCGGCACCAGCACGTTTACGATATACGCCAGCGATTCAGCAGACGCTGAAATTCGCAACGACCGCGTTGTGCTCTCAATCACCGTCGGTTCGTCGTTGAGCATCTCGACCACCTCCCTTCCGCTTGCCACGGCTGGGGTCCCCTACAGCCAGACCTTCGCTGCGACGGGCGGAAGCGCCCCGTATACTTGGTCGGTAATTGGGGGGACCTTACCTCCTAATCTCACTCTTGCTGCTGCTACGGGTAACCTGAGCGGCAACATTTTGCAACAAGGCGCGAATACCTTTACTGTCCGTGTTACCGACAGTCGCGGCAGCCAGGCAGAGCGGGTGTTTACGCTCCAGACGCAATTCACGTTGAGCGTTACCGCCCATGTCTTCCCGCTCGAACAGGGCCAGTTCTTCTCTTCGCCCGTGACGGTGGCGGGAGGACGTCCTCCTTACCTCCTTACTCTGGTCAGTGGCGCGCCTCCTTCAGGTATCTCCTGGAATGCTTCCACGGGCACTTTTAGCGGGACCACCAACAGTGCAAGTGGGCAGTTCTCCGCCGTCGTCCAAGCGGTCGATAGCGCGGGGCAGACCGCATCCAGCACGATTCTGTTCAACGTCACCGAACGAGGACCGGTGCCGCTATCGCTTACTCCCTCCACCCTGCCCAACGGCACGCTGGGGGTTGCCTACAACGCTGGGGTCAGTGCCTCGGGCGGCACGTTGCCCTACGCCTTCCGGATCAGCCAAGGCTCGTTACCGCCCGGCGTCGTGATGAACAGCGACGGCTCTCTCCTCGGTACGCCGTCACTCACCGGAACCTTCACCTTCGGCATCGTGGTTAACGATGGCGCCGGGCGTTCGGCCGGACTGCTTTACTCGGTGACGATTGCGGTGCCTTCGATTCCGTTGTCGATCACGACCGAGTCCGTCCCCTCTGGGGTCATCGGTCAACCGTACTCGACCTCCTTCGGCGCCACCGGCGGCCGGGCTCCGTATGCCTTCAGCTTGGCCGGCGATCTGCCGCCCGGGGTTGTGTTTACGAGTAGCGGAGCCTTAGCTGGAACTCCCACTGGCGCCGGAACTTTCCGATTTACCGTCAGCGTGACCGACGCACTGAGCGCTCGCGCCAGCCGTGCGTTCGTCGTCACGATCGTCGGCTTGGTAGAGATTACGACCAGTTCGCCGCTGCCGGACACGACCGCCGGCCAGCCGTTCTCGCAGACGTTCGCCGCCACGGGCGGAACACCGCCGTATACCTTCGCTTTTAGCGGCCTGCCCGCTGGGCTCACCGGCTCGAGCAGTGGGGCGGTCAGCGGAACGCCCAGTGCGGCTGGACCTTTCTCCTTCTCTGTCGAGGCGACCGACACCCGTGGCCTCAAGGGCAGCAAGGGCTTCTCGCTCGCGGTCTTCGCCAGACTCGAAATCACGAGTTCGCCCGGTACGGCCCCCGTCCCGCTGAACCAACCCGTGGGCGGCGGATTCGCGGCCGCCGGCGGAAAGCCGCCCTATCGCTGGGCGGTAACCAGTGGCGCGCTGCCCGCGGGCGTGGCCTTAGATTCGGCCACCGGCGGGCTCAGCGGTTCGCCGGCCGCCGCGGGAACCTTCTCCTTCGGGGTGACGGTTACCGATACGCTGCAGAATACCGCTACCGGATCCGCGACGATTCGGGTCTTAGCTCCGGTCAGCATCACGACCACCTCACTGCCCGGTGGAGTCGTGGGTACCGCCTACTCCGCCAGCGTCGGGGCCACCGGGGGGCAATCGCCCTTCGCGTTCTCCATCGCTCAGGGTTCGCTGCCGGCGGGCGTCTCGCTCGCCGCCGATGGGTCGATGGCCGGTATCCCTACCGCCTCCGGCACGTTCAACGTTACCGTTCAGGTAACCGACGCCGCCCGCAATACGGCCACCCGAGCCTTATCGATCACGGTCGGGTTGCCGCCACTGCCGCCGCTCAGTTTTGTGGGCACCTCGCCGACAATTCAAACCGGTCAGCAAGGAGTCATCACCGTCCGGCTCGAATCGCCCTATCCAGTCGCCATCACGGGCACGCTTACGCTGGTCTTCACGCCCAACTCGGCCAACCCGGTGGACGACCCCGCGGTGCAGTTGACGAGCGGGGGACGGACGGTGACTTTCACCATTCCGGCCGGGCAGACCGAAGCCCAGTTCGCCATCAATCCGCTCCGCTTCCAAGTGGGTACGGTCGCCGGCCAAGTGCAGCTCCAAACCGTCTTCACCCCAATGGGAGGGCAACCCACGCCGGGCCCGACGGTTACGGTGACGCTCGCGCGAAGCATTCCGGTCATCACGGCGGTTTCGCTTACGGTGGCTCCGGGCGGCTTTACGCTCAACGTGGAAGGCTTCTCGAACACCCGCGAGGTTTCGCAGATGACCCTGCAATTCACTCCAGTCGCCGGCAGTACCCTGCTGGAGACGACGGCGTTTACCCTGCCCGTGACGGCCGCCTACAACGCTTGGTACGCCAGCGCGGCGTCTCTGCCCTTCGGCGGCGGCTTCCGCTTCTCGCTGCCGCTGACCGTTACCGGCGACGCTGCGGTGATCGACTCTGTCGTCGTGCGGATCTCCAATAGCGTCGGCGAATCGCTCCCGGTTACCGGTCGTAGAAACTAAGCCAGTTGTCGCCCTGCTTGACAATACGGCTCCTGCGCAAGGTGCCGTATTCGTCGAGTAAAATGTGCCGCGGCGGGTGCTGGACGATCACCGACGGCACCGTCGATTCGGCCACCGCCTGCAACGAGGCCTCAAACTCCTTGGGGACGGTAAACGGCGGGTCGATGAAGACGATATCGGCTTCAATCTTACGCAGCGTGTCGCTCGCCTTGCGCTTGATGATGGCGGTCCGACCCTGGACGCTCAGCGATTTGATGTTTTCGAAGATGGTTCGCAGCGCGTCTTTGTCCCGCTCGATGAACAGCACGCGTTTCGCACCACGGCTTAACGCCTCCAGTCCAACCGCCCCGGTTCCCGCATAGGCATCGGCAAAAACGGCACCTTGCAAACGGGCCTGCAAAATGTTGAACAGCGCTTCCCGCAAACGGTCCGGCGTTGGCCGCACGTCCATTCCTTCCACGCTCAGCAGCCGGCGGCTGCGAAATTCTCCAGCAATAACTCGCATATTTACCCTACCAATACTAAGCCGTAACGGCGTTGCCAGTGTTCGCGCAAGTACGCCACGGCCTGACGCAACGCCGTCTCACTCGGCGGATGATCGATGAACGCGTTCGCTTCGTTGCGCGCGATTTCGAGCAGTTCGCTATCGCGTAATATGTTGCCAAAGCGCAACGCGGGAAGGCCACTCTGCTTGGTTCCGAAGAACTCGCCCGGGCCGCGCAGCCGCAGGTCCATCTCAGCGATGTAGAAGCCATCGTTCGATTCCACCATCGTTCGAATCCGCTCCTTGCCCGTTTCGCTCAGCTTCTCGGTCACCAGCAAACAGTAGCTCTGATTCCCGCCGCGGCCTACCCGCCCTCGCAACTGATGCAACTGCGCCAATCCAAATCGTTCCGCCTGCTCGATCACCATCACGGTGGCATTCGGTACGTCGACGCCCACTTCGATGACGGTCGTCGAAACCAGGATCTGCATAGTGCCTTGCTTGAAGGCCGCCATGACGGATTCCTTATCGCTCTGCGCCAGCTTGCCGTGCAACAGGCCTACTTGAAACTGCGGGAACACCGTCTGCGACAGCATCAGGTACATCTGCTCGGCGGCCTTCATCGCCTGCGTCTCGCTCTCTTCGATCACGGGATAAACGACGTACGCCTGGCGTCCAGCCTCCACTTCGCCTTGCACGAACGACCAGACTTCTTCGATCCGCGGCGAGGCGACGTGCGTCGTAATGATCGGGCGTCGACCGGGCGGCAGTTCATCAATCACGGAAGTGTCCAGATCGCCATAGACGGTCAACGCCAGCGTCCGCGGAATTGGCGTCGCCGTCATCACCAGCACGTCCGGTTTCTGCCCCTTCTCCATCAGACGCAGCCGTTGCATGACGCCGAACCGATGTTGCTCATCGACAATCGCCAGCCCCAGTTTGTGGAACTGAACGTCGTCTTCGAGCAAGGCGTGGGTGCCGATCGCCACATGGATCAGGCCGCTGGCGATCAGGCGTCGAATGGCGTCCTTCTCCTTCGCCTTGAACGAACCCGAGAGCATGACGCACTGGTAGCCGAGCTTGTTGAAGAGGTTTTTGAAGTAGGCGAAATGTTGCGAGGCCAGGATCTCGGTCGGCGCCAACACCGCGACCTGGTAGCCGTTTTCGATCGCGATGATGGCCGCTTCGGCGGCGACCAGCGTTTTGCCGCTGCCGACGTCGCCCTGCAACAAACGGCTCATCGGCTGCGGCGCGGCCATGTCCCGGGCGATCTCGCCCAGCACGCGCTTCTGCGCGCCCGTTGGTTTGAACGGCAGCATGGCCTTGATCTTTTCGCGCACCTGTTCGTTCAGCGAAAACTGAATCCCAATCACCTCGCGGGCCTTGTGGCGCTTCAACGCCAAGCCGCATTCGAGCCAGAAAAACTCTTCGAGGATCATCCGCACGTGCGCCGGCGAACGGAACGAGTTCAGTAACCGGATGTCGCTTTCTTCGTTTGGAAAGTGGATGCCCTGGATCGCGGTCCAGCGGTCGGGAAGCTTCAGTTGATCGCAAAGGCTCGGGGGCAACAGGTCGTCCATCGGCGGGATCGAGTCCAACACCCGCCGCATCAGCACCCGCATCATCTTCGGGCTCACCCGCTGGGCCGCTTCATAGATCGGCACCACCCGGCCCGTGTGCAGCGTCGTGTCGCCGTCCTCGTCGTCGTCGGAGAGAATCTCGAACTCCGGATTTTTCATCAGCAGTTCGCCCCGGTAAGTGTCGAACTCCACCTTGCCGTAGACAGCCAGCCGCATCCCTTCGGCCAGCACCTTTGCCAGGTAGCCGCCGTTAAACCACCGCCCGATCAGCGGCATCCGGCCCGCGTCGCCCAGCGTGGCTTCGAACAGGCCGATGCGCTTATTCTTCAGCACGGGCAACTTCGTCGCCCGCACTTCGACCAGAACGGTTGCCATCTCGCCCGGCGCCAGTTGGTCGATCGGTTTCAGGTTCGATCGGTCTTCGTAGCGGAATGGCGGGTAGTGCAGCAGGTCGGCCACGGTCACCAAACCCTTGGTTTCCAGCATCGCCGCACGCTGCGGTCCCACGCCTTTCACGTAAACGAGCGGGGTTTCGAGATTCACTTACGATACAATTCCATGTGATGAAAGCCGTTTCAGTCTTCCTATTCTCCGCTATCCTTGCGATGGCCGCAGACCTGCGCGTTGGAATTGTCGGGACCGACACCTCACACGTGATCGCGTTCGTGAAAATTCTGAATGATCCGAAGAACCCGGACTATCAACCCGGCGCGAAAATCGTCGCCGCGTACAAAGGCGGCAGCAGCGACCTGGAATCCAGCCGCACCCGCGTCGAAGGCTACGCCAAAGAACTGCACGACAAATGGGGCGTCGAAATCGTACCCGACATCAAAACCCTCTGCGAAAAGGTAGACGCGATTCTGCTCGAAAGCGTCGACGGCCGCATCCATCTCGCCCAGGCTCGCGAGATCTTCAAGCACAAGAAGCCGGTCTTCATCGATAAGCCCTTGGCCGCCACTCAGGCCGACGCGCTCGCCATTGCCAAGCTCGCCAAGGAGAACGGCGTGCCTTGGTTCAGTTCTTCCAGCCTCCGTTGGTCCGATGGCATCCTCGACGCCAAAGGTGCCAAAGGCGTGGCCGTGTGGGGCCCTGGTCCCATCGACCCCACCCACAAAATGGACATGACCTGGTACGGCGTCCACGCCGTTGAAATGCTCTACGCCATGATGGGCACGGGCTGCGTCGAAGTCACCCGCATCGCTTCGGGCGACGACGTCGTCGTCGGCAAATGGAAGGATGGCCGCACCGGCACCGTTCATCTGCTCCGCCCCTATGGCGACTTCGGCGCCATGGTGTTCAAAGAAAAAACGGTCCTCCAGGGCCCGGCCAAGATCAAAGTCAACTACGCCCCCATGCTCGGCCAAATAGTGAAATTCTTCCAAACCGGCCAGTCCCCGGTGCCTATGGCCGAGACCATGGAGATCTTCGCTTTCATGGACGCCGCACAGAAGAGTAAAGATCAGGGCGGCAAGCCGGTGAAACTCCAGTAGTTCGCGGTAAACTTACGGGATATGTCAGGTTTGCTTGCTGGAAAGACCGCGCTTGTCGCCGGAGTCGCGAATCGTTGGTCGATTGCGTATTCGATTGCACAGGCGTTTCGCCGCGAAGGCGCGACGCTTCTGTTGACCTATCAGGGTGATCGCTTAAAGGCGCCGGTCGAAGAGCTCGGCGCGGAACTCGGGGCCGCCCGAATTTTGAACTGCGACGTGACCAACGATGGCGAACTCGCCGCGCTCGTCACGGTGCTTGAAGCCGAATTCCCGAAGCTCGACATCGTCGTCCATAGCATCGCTTTCGCGAACAAAGAGGACCTCAGCCGGCCGTTTCTCGAAACGTCCCGGGACGGCTATCTGCTTTCGCAAAACGTCAGTTCCTACTCCCTCGTCGCCATGGCCCGCGCGCTCACCCCGCTCATGACCGACGGCGGTTCCATCATGACGCTCACCTACCTCGGTGCCACCCGCGTCGTCGAAAACTATAACGTCATGGGCGTTGCCAAAGCCGCGCTCGAAGCCTGCGTCCGCTACTTGGCCGCCGATCTCGGCCCGCGGAACATCCGGGTGAACGCCATCAGCGCCGGGCCCATCAAGACCGCCTCCGCGCGCGGCATCAAAGATTTTTCAAAAGTGCTCGACGGCGTCGCGCAACACGCGCCGCTCCGCCGGAACTGCGACCCGGCCGAAGTCGGGGACACCGCCGTGTTCCTCGGTTCGAACCTCGGTCGCGGCGTCACGGGAAACACCATCTTCGTTGACGCTGGATTTCACATAATGGGTCTTTAGTCGATTACTATGATCAAAGTCGAAGGCGTAAGCAAACGATACCCGGGTCATACCGCGGTTGATAATATTTCCTTCGAAGTGGAAAAGGGCCAAGTGGTTGGCTTCCTGGGGCCGAACGGGGCAGGGAAGACGACGACCATGCGCATCCTGACGTGCTTCATGCCGCCCTCGTCGGGCACCGCCTCCGTGGCCGGCTTCGACGTGATGGACCAGTCGATGGAAGTGAAAAAGCGGATCGGCTATCTGCCGGAAACGCCGCCGCTTTACCCCGAAATGGAGGTGGCGGAGTACTTGACCTTCGTCGGCAAGCTGAAGGGCATGGGCGGCAACAGCCTGCGCAAGCGGGTGGATGAAGTCTCCGAAAAGTGTAACGTCGCCGATGTCCGCAACAAGCTCGTCAGCAAGTTGTCGAAAGGCTACAAGCAGCGGGTAGGGCTGGCGCAGGCCATCATTCACAATCCGGAAGTGCTGATTCTCGACGAGCCGACCTCTGGTCTCGATCCGAAGCAGATTCTGGAAACGCGGGATTTGATCAAGGGCTTGGCTGGCGAGCACACCATCATCCTGAGCACGCACATCCTGCCGGAAGTGGAGCAGATCTGCGAACGCGTTGTCATCATTTCGCGCGGCAAGGTCGTCGCTACTGACTCGATGGAAAACCTGACGAATCGCATGAGGGGCTCCGAGGTGATCGGGCTCACCGTCGAAGGCCAGCCCGAAAGCGGCATCGTGCGGGAAAAGCTCGAACGGGTGGCCGGGGTAAGCCGGGTGATCTTGAAACTGGCGCAGGACTCCTCTTGCGCGTTTGAAATTGAAAGCCTGCAAGGGCGTAACATCCGCGCGGATTTAGCGCGCGCGGTGGTCGAAGCCGGCTGGAATCTCACCGAGTTGCGGCCAGTCAGCATGAGCCTCGAAGAGGTTTTCCTCCAACTCACCGCGTCGGAGGTATCCGCATGAACAACATCCTAACCATCTGGCAAAAAGAAGTGAAGAGCTACTTCGTATCGCCCATCGCCTACGCGCTGTTGACGATTTACGCCGTCGTCTCCGGCTTCTTTTCCTATGTCGCCGTGGGCTACTTTCTCGATCGATCGATTGGTGCCCAGGCCGGCCGCGGAGGCCCCATGGATATCAACGAATGGGTCATCCGGCCCGTCATGATGAACGTCGGCGTCATCTCGCTCTTCCTGATCCCGATGATCACAATGCGCTTGTTTGCGGAAGAGAAACGGTCGGGCACGATTGAACTTCTCATCACCTCGCCCATTCGAGACTACGAAATTGTGCTCGGCAAGTGGCTGGGCGCGCTGACGATGTACGCCTGCATCCTGTCGTTGACGCTCGTCAACCTCAGCGTCCTGTTCCTC